>DUJI01000264.1 GCA_013329855.1 Thermoplasmata archaeon
CATGAGGGTCCGGTCCCGGAACGTGGTGAGGAGCTCCTTGCACTGGGCGACGTAGGTCTCGTACTCCTCGACCTCCTTCTTCATGAAGTCGGTCGGGGGCGTGCCGGGGTCGACCCCGCCCGCCTGGAGGAACATGTTGGCCACGCCGCCCGTGGTCAGCACCTTGTCCACGATGCCCTTCTCGAGCATGTGCTTGGACACCGCGATGGAGTCGTCCGCCTTCACGCCCCCGAAGATCGCGATCTTGGGCCGGTCCTGGCTCTGCACGGCGCGGCCCAGCATGGTGAGCTCCTTCTCCATGACCCGGCCCGCCAACGCGGGGAGGGCGTCCACGAAACCCACGAGGCTGGGCTGGGCACGGTGGGCGGCGGCGAACGCGTCGAGCACGAAGTATTGGGCCAGAGGGGCGAGTTTCTTCACGATGTGCGTCTTCGCCATCTTCTCGATCTTCTGGTCGGCGAGCGCCTCCTCCTCGGCGAAGAACCGCACGTTCTCCAAGACGAGAACCTCGCCCACGTCGAGCGACCGGATCGCATCGAGGGCCGCTTTGTTGTACAGACCGTCCACGAACTTGACCGGTCGACCCAGGAGGGAGGAGAGGCGCTCCGCGTGCGGCTCGAGAGACGTGAAGTCGTCCTTCCCCGGACGGGACTGGTGCGCGAGTACGACGACCTTCGAGCCCCGCAGGTCGCGGATCGTGGCGAGGTGCTCCCTCAGCCGCGCATCGTTGAGGAGGGTCTTCGTCGCGGGATCGATGGGGGAATTGATGTCGACCCGCAGCAGCACGGTGCGACCCGAGAGGTCAAAATCATCCATCGTGAAGAATGCCCGGGCCATGGCAAGCGAGGCAATTTCCGGGGGGATAATAGAGTTTTCCTTAGAACGATACTGAGCCGGAGTCCATGCGGAAAAACCGGGCCGCGAGAACGTCGCGGCCGGGAGGCAAACGCGTCCCGCGCGGACCTCCCGGGTCGACGGGAAATGATGGCTGTTCTCAAAGCTCGGAACTAGGCTGCAAGCCTTTTTAGAGGGGCATCCGGATGGCGCGCCCCATCCGGGGAAGACCCACGCCCGAGGACCTTCTGCTTCCAGAGGGCAAGCTTATCCGCACCACCCGAGGCGGAGCCAGCGCACTCAAGCAGCTGCTGCTCGATCTCAAGAAGTACTCCTTCTCCGGGTACGTGAGGACGGTACGGACCCGCGAGGGTCGGCGCTCGGAGGGGATTATCCTGCTTCGGGCAGGGACCCCGGAGGCCAGCCTCCATCTGCGAGGGGACGAGCAGGAGCGAGGACGGGCCGCCCTGAAGAAGGTCTGGCAGGACTCGTACGACGACGAGACCACGATCGAGCTGCACGCGCGCGTGGACATGGACAACCTCGTCGCGGAGTACGCGGACGCAATCCTCGAGCGACCTGCCAAGGTGGTCAAGAAGGCGAAGGTCGCGCAGGCCATCGACCGCGCGGAGATCGAGACGCGGCTCCGCGCGTGGAAGGAACGGGGCTTCAACGTCAGTTCCGTGGAGAGCACCCTCGTCGGCGACCCCGTGGCCCTGACGGGCGCCTATCTCGCCCTCCTCGAGGCCGTGCGACGGGCCGAGGCCGTCGAGGAGACGCTCAAGGCACTGGACGCGACCGGCTTCGAGGCTCGGGCGACTGCCCTCCGCGAGAAGATCCGCGATCCGGTTCACCACCCCGACATCGACGCGGAGGTGGAAAGTCTCCGCGACGCCGTCGAGAGCGCCAAACGGGTTGAGGCGCGCCGCAAGCTGGAGGTCGCGCGGGAGCGCGATTCCCAGGAACGGACGAAGAAGGTCCTCGAGCTCGTCCTGCGGCAGCGCGAGACCCTGCGACCCGAGTCTCCCGCGCCGTCCCGGGAAGAGGTCGCGCGGGTCCTCGAAGGACCGGCGCCCACGCGCGACGTCGCGACGAACCTGATCGAGCAGTACACGTTCGATGCCTTCGTCGTGGGGGAGAGCAACCGCTTCGCCCACGGCGCCGCGTTCGCGGTGGCCAAGCAACCGGGGAACACGTACAATCCCCTCGTGGTCACCTCAGGTCCGGGCCTCGGGAAGACCCATCTCCTCCACGCGGTCGGCAACCACCTGCGGGTGCATCGGCCCGAGGCCAAGGTCCTCTACCTCTCCTGCGAAACCCTCGTCGCGCAGCTCGACGGCGAGCGGGGCGGCAGCGCGGCGCAGAGCCTCTGGGAACGCCTTCGGGGACTCGACTGCCTCCTGCTGGATGACCTCCAGGCCCTCAGCGGAAAGCACGAAGCGCAGGAGGAAATCCTGCATGCGTTCGAGGCCCTCGTGAACGCAGGCCACCAGATCGTGCTCGCGTGCGACCGGCCGCCCAAGGCGATCACCCAGCTCGACGAACGGCTCGTCTCCCGGTTCGAGTCGGGTCTCCTGGCGAACATCCTCGCGCCCGACCTCGAGACGCGGAGCCTCATGCTCCGCCGCAAGGCGAAGGACACGAAGCTCGCGGTGGACGAAGACGTCATCTCTTACATCGCCAACCTGGTGGAGGACAACGTCCGCGAACTCTACGGGGCGCTGAACCGCGTGGTGGCCTTCTCCTCTCTCATGGGTCGACCGATCACCCGGGACCTGGCCAAGGAGGTCCTGCGCGAGGCGACCCCGGAGCCGGCCAAGCCGGAGAAGCCGGCGGTCCCAGCCGTGCCCAAGCAGCTCACACCGGGGCGCAGCTACCTCGTCGAGGAGGACCGCCCCGATCAGGCATACGAGCTGCTGGGCAAGGCGCTCGAGGGCGACAAGGGCGGCCTGCTCATCACCCGCACGAACCCCAAGCGGGTGCGGGAGCGCGTCTCTCTGGACACCATCCGGGTCCTGTGGCTCACGGACCGGGAGGAGAGCATGGAGGAGACGATTCCCCCGGCCCTGGAGCGCATCGTATACGAGATCGAGGGGTTCATGTCGAAGCATCCCCAGGGCTCCGTCATGCTCGACGGACTCGAGTACCTCGTCTCCAACAATTCCTTCGACGCCGTGCTCCGTTTCGTGCGCCGTCTCGTGGACACGGTCTCGGAAGGGCGCCACATCTTCTTGATCTCCCTGGGCCCCGCCACGGTCAAGGAACAGGAACTCAAGATGCTCGAGCGGGAAATGGAAGTCGTCCAGGCCACGTAAGCGTCGGGCGCCTCAGGCCCTGGCCGCCCGCGACGTCTCCTTCTGGAACTCCTTCAGGAAGCGGATCGCTTCGCTCCATTCCTCGTTCTTCACGTGGGCGCTCGCCTCCTTCAGGATTCCCACGGGCTTGGACAGGTCGCTCCCGTGGACCTTCATCTCGAGGAGGGCGTTCCGAGCCTCCCGCATCTCGGCCTGGACGAACTCGGGCACGGCCTGCAGCAACCGCTCCTGGGACTGGCGAGCGAAGCGGAGGCTCCCCGGGAGATCGCGACGGTCCGCGGCCTCGCGCCCCTGCCGCAGGAGGCGCTCCACCTCGCGGGTGTCCATGCCCAGGCCCCGCACCTCGGCCATGAGGTGCTCCGTAGAGTCCAGGATCTTTCGTCCCTCCAGGTACTCCTTGGCCTGGGAGGCGAAGGCGTGCCGAGCGCTCTGGAAGGAATCCCACGCGCCGTCGTAATTGTGCTGCTCGAGCTTGGCGAGTGAACTTTCGAGGAGGGGGCGGGCCAGCGCGGCGGCCTGTCCGGGTCCCGCGGCCTCGACCTCGGACGCGAAGGCCTCGAAACGACTTCCGATGTACTCCACGAACGCGAGGTCCAGGGAGCGGCGCGCGTCGGAGATCAGGCGGACGGCCTTCTCCATCTCCTTGCGCTTCCCGGCCTCGACCGCGCCCGCGATGAGCCGCTTGCCTTCGTCAATCCCCACGCCGATTCGCTTCGCACTGACGAGGAGCGGCTTGACCTCGTTCACGAGTCGCGGGAGCTCGCGGGCGATCAGCTTGCGGTCCCCGAAGGGGAGGTCGTGCCTCTGCATGCGGACCTCGCCCCGAAGGGCCGCCACCCTGGCGTCGATGCCAAGCCGGAGGGTTCGCACCGCGGCGGGTGCGCGGGGTGCCGTCGGAGGGGCCGTGGGCCGTTCGGGCTCGGGAGGCGGCTCTGCCGCAGGCTCGCCTTCGACCGCGAAGCGCACGCCGCAGCTTGGACAATGATTCGCGTCGGCGGGGACGGCCGCCTTGCAGACCGGGCACTCGTATTCGGTGGACTCCCCCTCGGAGAACTCCGCGCCGCAACCCGGGCACACCTTCTCGTCCGGATGGACGGCCGTGTCGCAGACGGGGCACAGGAACTGCTGCTCGGGTTCCTCCTTGGCGGCGGGGACCTCGGGCTCGGCCGGCTTCGATTCGGCGAGGAGATCCTTCGTGCTCCGATGGTCCCCCGCGACGTTCTTCAACGTCTCGAAGATCTCGGGCTGGTCCGACCTGCCTTCCATGATGGACGCGAGGATGTCATCAATGCTCTTGCCCTCGCTGACCCGCACGTCGAGCGATTCCCCGGACGATTCCCCGCCCAGGTCGAACAGGCTCAGGTCCGTGAGGCACGACGGGCAGTTCTGCGCGCCTGCGTCGATCGTCGCGTCGCAGACGGGACAGACCTTGGTCTCTTTGGGAGGCGTACGACTCTACCTCATCGATTCGACGCGGGATTCGGACCCGTCGCGAGCGATAAAGACTTTCTGGTCTCGGTACAGAGAATGATAAGTGCTCAATTCGGATAACGAGCGCGATACCGTTAAGTGAACCTTTTCCCCGTGCGATGGACGTCGGCGAGGAGCTCGCATGGGTTTCCGGTCGTCCATCGACGGACTCGACAAAGTCATCCGGACGGAGATCACTCCGCCCAAGGTCATCCTCGTCACGGGACCGCCCGGCGCGATGAAAACGTCCTTCTGCTACGCCCTCATGTCCCGCTACCTGAAGGACACGGGCGAGTTCGGGTTGTACACCACGCTGGAGGAGACGGTCCAGTCCCACTTGCGGAACATGGAATCCCTCGGGATCGACGTCTCCTTGAACATGCAGATCAGCGACTTCACGGATCTGCGGGAGATCGATGCGGTCGTGGGTCCGGACGACCAGACGGACTACATCGCCTTCATCGAGAAGATGATCACCCACTTCAAGAAGCTCCACGGACCCAAGTTCCGCGTGTTCGCCCTTGATTCGCTGGGCGCGTTGTACTCGCTCATGGAGAACAACGAGAACATGCGCAAGCGGATGTTCTACTTCTTCAAGATGCT
>DUJI01000179.1 GCA_013329855.1 Thermoplasmata archaeon
GCGACTACCCGTGCGACCGGATCCGGACCTTCCAGTCCGCGGCGCCGTACCGCGCGGAGATGTGCCGCGACGCGAGACGTCTCCAGGAGATCGGCGTCTCCGCCTGGCTCCGGGAGGAGGACGCCCGCTGGCGCTGCCCCGGATGCGGGGTGCGCGTTCCGGCGGGGGTCGACGCCTGTCCCGGCTGCGGGAGCTCGCTCGCGGGCCTCTGAAGGATGCACCGACCGGACGACGCGGATCAGCCGGTCGGCTCGTTTCCGCGCGCGCCAGGGGCCCCGGGAAAACCTCATGACCCGGACCCTCCTCCCCGCGCGAAGTGGCTCTCGACTGGCTCGCCTGGGTCCTCGCGGGGACCGTGACCTGGGGCCTGGGCACCCTCGCCGCGAAACCGGGAACGGACCGCCTCGGGCCGCGGACCATGGGGCTCGGGACGACCCTGATCGAGGGGCTGGCGTTCGGCCTCATCGGGCTCCTCGTGTTGCGGCAGCCGCTCCCCGCCAACCCCGGGTTCGCCATGGCCGCGGTGGCCGCCGGGGCCCTCGGCGGGATCGGCTACCTGTTCTTCTATGAAGGCATGCGCGTGGGGACCGTGGGCATCGTGGGCACGATCTCCGCCGCGTGTCCCATGCTCACCGTGGTCCTGAGCGTCGCCTTCCTGGGCGAGACCCTGGGACTCCCCCAGGTGGCCGGCATCGGGCTGATCATGTTCTGCATCCTCATCCTGGCGTACGAGCCGACCCATCCCAGCGCGTTGCGACGCGCCGCGGTCCTCCTGAGCCTGGCGGGCTTCTTCGTCTGGGGGATCTGGGGGTTCCTGGTCAAGGCGAGCGTGGACGCCCTCGGCGAGGGGAACCTGGATCTGCTCCTGGCGGCAGGGTACCTCGGGGTCACCGCGGGATACGCCGTCCTCCGACGAGCGCCGAAGCCGACGGGCGACCCGGCGACCTCGCGGTGGTGGGCCCTCGGCCTCTTCGTGTTCCTCGCGGGCGGTCTCAGCGCGGTCGCCCTGACCGTGGCGTACGACCTCGGACCGGCTGCCCTCGTGGCGCCCATCTCCGGGACGTACCCGATCATCGCGACGCTCGCGGCGGCCGCCATCCTCAAGGAGAAGCTGGACTGGCGGATCGCGGTCGCCTTGATCGCGTTCGGGCTCGGCATCGTCCTCCTGTCGGGAGCGTGAGGCGCCCGGGGGTTCCCGGGAAAGCGTTTTCTCCCCCGCGGCCATGGCCGCCGTACACATGGCCCGCATTCCCCTCCCGCGCGTGGTCGGCGTCGCCCTCGGAATCCTCGTCGTCCTGGCGGGCACGGTCGCGGCCGCGGGGTCTGCGCACGCCGCCCTGACGAAGCCGGCCTACGACGCGGGCGACCGCTGGGTCTACGTCCTGCAGGGGTCCATCGGGAATCTGCCCGGGTTCAACGCGACCGCGAACGGGACCTTGCAGCTGGGCCTCAACGGGATCGTCCAGGTCGACATCGTGGGCGTGAGCCCGTCCGGGATCCGGGCGGAGACGCACGCCTCGGGCTTCCTCAACGGCACGTTCGGGATCGGTAACAACACGACGGTCGCGGCCTCGGGGAGCTTCTCCTCGGACACCTCGGAGCTCTGGGAGGAGCAGTCGTACCTTCCCGTGGCCTCGAACAGCTCCACGGGCTATGTCGTCGACGTGACCTTCCTGATTAAGGTGCAGATGCTGCTCAACCTCTGGCTCAATGCGACGACCACGTATTCCTCCCTTCCTCCCTTCGAACTGGATGTCGGGCAGACCGCCTCGGCCCCCTTCATGTCGCAGGTCGAGGCCGCAACAAGCTTCTCCGCGTTCGGCTTCGGCGAGCACAGGACCAACCGCACCACGATGGACGGGACGTGGACACGCCACGTCCTCGGGCGGGAGAACGTGACCGTGGAGGCGGGGACGTTCGACGCGTACCGCCTGAACGAGAGTCTGGGCGGCTTCCCTGGTCTGGCGGCCCTTGCGGTGACCGGAGCCAACGAGACGGCCTGGTACTCCAACGACGTCGGGAACTACGTGCGGCGCGTGGTCTACGCGAACAGCACCCCGCTCGCGGAGATGCGACTCAAGTCGTACGCGTACCCGGTCGCGCCTCCCGGGCTGAGCGCCGTGGAGATCGCCTTGCTGATCGCGGTCCCCATCGCGGTCGTCGCGGTCCTCGTGTTCCTGCTCCTCCGCAGGCGGAAGGCCCGGCATGAGGCGCCGAAGGGCTCAAGTGGTGCGGGGCCTGTCGGGGAGCTTCCGCCCAAGCACGAAGGAGGGAAGCCGTGACCGAGCTCGTCAAGACCACCGCGCTGACGAAGGCCTTCGGCGAGGTTCGGGCCGTGGACGACCTGAGCGTCGCCATCCCGGAGGGGTCCATCGGGCTCGTCGGACCCAACGGCGCCGGGAAGACGACGTTCCTGCGGCTCCTCCTGGGACTCCTCCGGCCCACATCGGGTTCCGGCCAAGTCCTGGGCTACCGCATCGAGGACGGCATCCCCGTGCGGGAGAGAACCGGCTACATGCCCGAGCACGACTGCCTGATCCCCGACATGACGGGGATCGGCCTCGTGGCCTACATGGGCCGCGTGAGCGGGCTCGACGCGGGCACCGCCATGAGCCGGGCCCACGACGTCCTCCAGTTCGTCGGGGTCGAGGAGGAGCGATACCGCAAGGTGGCGGAGTACTCCACGGGCATGCGGCAGAAGGTGAAGCTGGCCCAGGCCATGGTCCACGACCCGCAGCTCTACGTCTTCGACGAGCCCAC
>DUJI01000066.1 GCA_013329855.1 Thermoplasmata archaeon
GGCCAGGGCCTCGAGCGGCCGCAGGCGCCGCAGCCGCGGCGAAGGTCGGTGGAAGGCTCATCCGCGGTCCCTCGAAGATCCGCAAGGTGGGCGACCGGCTGGGCATCCTGGCGTCCGGCCTGGTGGCGGACGCCTACATGGCATACCAGCGACTGCGGGAAGCCAAGCCCAAGACGACCGAGGAGGCGCTGGATTCGGTCGTGCGGCTGTACTGGGAGCACTCGGTGGACCGCTCGAAGCGCCCGCTGGGGGCGGGGCTCCTCCTGGCCAGCACGCTGGACGGGGCCGGACGTCTCTACTACATCGACCCCAGCTCCGCCTTCGTCGAGCAGGACGCGGCCATCGTGGGGGACGGGAGCGAGGAACGAATGGAGATCCTGGAGAAGCGCTACCGGCGCGGAACGGCGAGAGAGGCCGAGCGGCTGGCCGTCGAGGTCCTGGGCAACCCGGACAAGGTCGACCTCGCGCGCCTCCCCGCGTAGCGCGGCTCAGCCGAACCACGTGTCCAGGGACCTCTGCTTCTGCTGGCTGCGCGCCCCGGCGAACTTGGCGAGGGCCTGGTCGATCCGGTCCTCCGAGAAGGCGAACTCGCCGCACAGCATGGCCCGCACGCCCTCGGGGTCCGAATCACGGAACTCCACGGGGACGTCCGAGAGGACCCGGGGTTCCAGGAAGATCCGCCGGACCTCGTCCTTGGCCTCGATGTCCACGTGGAGCTCCTCCAGCGCCGGGTCCAGGGAGCCGTGCTTCTTGATCAGGGCGAGGGCCTTCTTGGGTCCGATGCCCTTCACGCCCTCGTTGAAATCCGTGCCGATGAGGAGGGCCATGTCCACGAGCTGCTCCCGCGTCACGCCGAGGGACGCGAGGGTCGCATCGAGGCCGATCTCCTCGGGCTGGACGTCCACGTAGACCTCCTTCCGCGGCAGCTTCCGCCGCCCTGTGATCGCTAGGTTCTTCACGAGCCGCGGCGAGCCGAACAGGAGGGAATCGTAGTCCTGGGACGCGGCCGCGTACGCGGTGCCCGCGCGGGCCATGGCGGACGCCTGGGCTTCCCCCTCGCTCGGCGCCTGGACCGTGGGGATCCCCAGGAGGCCCAGGAGCCGCTTGGACTGGTCCACCATCTCGCCCGTGAGGCGGGACGTCTGCATGGCCTTGGTCCGCGCCCGCGCGAGGTCGCCGATTTCCACGGCCTCCTTCCACTCCCGCTCCGCGCGGACCTTGACCTCCACGCGCTCGCGGATCGTGCGGGCCTTGAGCCGCGGGGGCTCCCCGTCGAACACGAACACGGGACGGATGCCCGCCGCGACGAAATTGGATAGGCGGTAGATCAGGCCGCTCAGGTGGGACGTCACGCGGCCCTGGCGGTCCATGAGGGGCGTCCCGTCGGGCTGACGGATGATCGCGAGGAACTGGTACAGGGTGTTGAACGCGTCGATGGCCAGGACCTTCCCCGCGAAGTCCTCCAGGGTCCGTGGCTCCGGGGTGACGATGTCCGACAGGATGACGCCCATCGCGGTCCGCGCAACGACGGTCGCGGGGATAACCCTGTCGTCACATCTGGGCCGGACGGATGCCCAGGTACAGGGTGGCCTTCCCGAGGACCGCCTCGATCACGTACGCGTCCTCCGGCGCCTTGGAGCCGAACCGCACCTCGAGGGCGTTGGCCTCCCGGAGGATCATGTCCCGCCAGGGCTTCAGCATGCCGCGGAGCTCCGAGTTCCCCACGATGTCCAGCTCCACGACGCTCTCCTCCGTGAGCTTCATCTCCTTGCGGGAGTCCTTCACGATGCTCACGATCTCCCGCGCGTATCCTTCCGCGAGGAGGTCCTTGTTGAGCCGGGTGTCCAGGTACACGATGCCGCCCTCGAAGGGCTCCTCGATCACGTGCTCGGGCACGCTCTCCACGAAGGAGACCATGCTCGGGTCGATCCGGACCTTCTGGCCCTCGATGCCGACGGAGTACTCGCCCCGCTCCAGGCCCGCCTTGATCTTCCAGGCGTCCTGGCTCCGGAGGAGGATCTCGATCTTCTTGGCCCAGAGCTTGTACGCCGCGGACACGGAGTCCATGTGGACGTCGATGTCGATCCTCATGCCGCGCCACGTTTCGTTGGGCGACACGATGTCCAGTTCCTTGGCCCCGCTCTGGCCCACGATGATCTTGCGGAACGCGCTGACCGCGTCGAAGACGAGCGGGTCCTGTGCGTGGATGGCGAGGCGGGACACGGGCCAGTAGCGCTCGATGCCCGCGCGCACCTTGGCCTGGAAGGTCGCCTCGAGCGTGCGTCGCAGGACGTCGACGAAGGCGGCGACCTGCTCGTCCGTGAGCTGGAGGGTCCCCGCCTCCTTGGCGGTCTCCACCTCGCGCTGGATCTGGGTCTTGATCTCCTCCGTCGGGCCGGCCGCGGCGTCGATGACCTGCTTGAGCAGCAGGGTGCCCGCGGCGTATCCGCTGGTCTCGATCGCGGCGCGGGCCGCGGCCAGGAACTCCTCCTTGCTCTCCCCGAGAAGCCCCCGGTCCGCGAGGAGGGAGATCTTGCTCACCGGGGAGTCCTCCAGGGGACCGAGGGACACGCCCTCGACCTCCGTTGCGAACAGGATCTTCCGCACGAGATCCTGGATCCCGTCGAGCACGCGGAGGTCCCCGCTCCAGTTCTCCAGGCGGAGCCCGAAGTAATCGTGGACCTCCTTGAGGACCTGGACCGCGTACAGGGGAAGGACCTGGGGTTCGTCCCCGCGGAGCCCGACCACGAGGATGGCCTGGGGACCGCGGGTCGCGAACAGGGCCCGGTCGCCCATCTGGGCCCGCATGGCCTTCACCGTCTGAGGATCCGCGTAGGCCTTCTCCACGAGGGCCTTCGCCTGGGCTTCCAGGGCGGTGGCCTTGGAGGTTTCCTCGGGTTCCAGGTACATCCGGCTCTCGTGGCAGATCAGGCTGCCGTTGGCATGGAAGAGGATCGCATCCTCGACGGCGTATCCGCCTTCCGCCTCGACGCGGACGACCTTGGAGTCCGTGACCTGGTGCTTCGCGTCGTCCAGGGGGCGGGTGTAGTGGACCTCGAAGTCCAGGTCCATGGTCCCCGCCTCCCTGGGTCGCAGGCCGAACTCCATGGACACCTTCTCGTTGGGCGCGATGGACTCCACGCTGTGGAGGCCGTGCACGTCCGCGGGGCCGTTGACCACGGGGACCACGTTCTTCGCGGGCCAGTCGCCCTTGTTCTCGATCTCCAGCTCCATCCGGTTCCACCGGTTGGCCTGGAGTCCCGCGTGGGTCGCCTCGAGGAACAGCCGCGGATAGCGGTCCTTCAGGACCTGCTCCACGCGGGCCTTGGCCGTGGCTTCGGCGCGGTCCAGCAGCGGCTCGAGGCCCTTGATGTCCTCGGCCTGGAGCGCCGCCTCGGCCTTGCCGAGCAGGACCTCGACGTCGCCGAGGTCGGCTTGGACCTCCTTGGCCTCCGCGACGGTCCCCTGGAGCTTCGTGAGCTCATCGCGCGCACGGCTGAGCACCGTATGACGCCGCTGGCGGGCCAGGCTCTCCTTCGCGCGCCGGAGGTAGTCCTCCATCTGGCGGTAGTTCTTCCGTTGGATGGCGGCCTCGATCTTCGTGAGGTAGGACTCCGCCTCCCGGGCGTCCAGGTTCTGGCTCTTGGCGATCTGGATGTCGTTGATCAGGGAGGCGAGCTCGATCTCCACGCGCTTCGCGGCCATCTCGCCCTTCGCGCGCTCGAGGGACTCGTGCAGTCCCGCGTGGATCTCGCGGACGCGTTCGTACTTCCCCTCGTTGAAGGCCTCCTCGGCCTCCCTCAGGAGGAGCTGCGCCTGGCTCACGTCGACCCCGAGGCTGAGCATCTCGCCCACGGTGTCCCGCGCGGCGGCGAGGAGCTCGCTCATGCGGCTCTGGAGCTGCTGCTGGGCCAGGTCCGCCTGGACCTTGGCCTGCTCGATGAACTGGAGGGCCAGCTTCACGTCCGTCTCCAGGGTGGACTCGGCCTTCGTGAGGAGCTCGTTGGCCTCCATGGTCTGCTCCACGCCGAGGGCGTCGATCAGCTTGGCCGTGAGGGTGATGGGGCTCTCCGAGAGTTCGCCCATGTCCGCGTTGAGATCCTTTGCGACCAGGAGGAGCTTCTTCACCAGCTCGTCGATCCCCTCGAGCTGGTGGAGGAGGCCCGTCCACTTCTCCAGGGTCTCGCCGTACTTCGTCTCGACCTCCTCGAGGACCTGCGCCATGTACAGC
>DUJI01000208.1 GCA_013329855.1 Thermoplasmata archaeon
CAGGGACGCCGCGACCAGAGCCGCACCCAGGTAGAGCGCCTTCTGCGGCGGATGGATGCGGCCCGACGGCAGAGGCCGCTTCCGCGTCCGGTCCATGACGGAGTCGATGTCGCGGTCGATGAAGCACGTGATCGCATTGGAGCCGGCGCACCCCAGGGTGATCGCGACCATCCCCAGGATCCAGAGGGTGGGGGACAAGTCCACGGCGGCCCAGCGGGCTCCCACGAACATCCCCACGAACGCCGTGAACGCGAGGAGGGACACCAGCTTGGGTTTCGTCACCTCGACGTACGGTCGGAGGTTCGTCATGCGCTTCTCCCTGTACGGCATTTCGGGAAGCCCAAACCGGGAGGGTGAATCCTTCGTATGTGCAGTAGGGACTCTTAGAGGAGCTATGGAGAATCCTCGGGACCCGCGGCCTCACCTTCTTCGGCGGCTCGCGCGTCCTCGGCCCCCGGGGAGACGTCCTCTACGAATCCCCCGCCAGGAGCACCAAGGTCCACCTCGTCGACGTCGACTTCCGGATGACGAAGGCGTCCCGCGCGCTCCGTACGGAAGTCCTCGGCGACCGCCGTCCCGCGGAATACCGCCGCCTGCGGGCCCGCGGACCGGACGTCACGCGGTCGACAGGAGACTGATCCCGACCACGAACAGGACCAGGGCCACCCCGATCCGCCAGTCCGGCCGCTCCCGCAGGACCGCCCAGGCCCCCAGGGTCGCGATCACGGGATACGTCCCGGCCACGGGGGCGACCAGGGTGGCCGAGCCCACGTCGTACGCGGTCGTCAGGGCGACCGCCGCGATCCCCCCAAAGAGGAAGACAGCGAGACCGACGGCCCAGACGCGGCCCGGGGCGGGAACCCTTGGCGCGAGCCCCCTTCGCGAGACGGCCCCGATCACCGCGGCAACGGCCAGGTAGGCGGCGGCCATGAGCAGGAACAGGTTCCCCTCCCCGAGCGCGTCCACCCCCGTCTTCAGGAGAAAGCCCCAGAGGCCCCACGTGAGGAACCCGCCCAGGCTGAGCAGGACCGCGGCGCGCCGGTTCGCGCTCGACCGCCGCGGCTCGACCGCGAGGAGGAGCACGCAGGCCATGGTCGTCGCGATGCCCAGGACCTGGAGACCGCCGAGGGCCTCGCCCAGAAGGGCCACGCTCAAGGCCACGGTGAGCAGGGGGGCGGCGGCCGAGATGGTCCCGACGAGGCCCACGCTCCCGCGCCGCATCCCCGCGAAGAAGAAGGGATAGCCAACGGCGCCCAGGATGCCGGCCAGGATGGCCCCCGCAATCGCGCCGGCCCCGGCCGTGATGGGCGCACGCGGGAGGAGGAGCCCGGCCGCGCCGAAGACGAGCCCCTCGGCCAGGATGGCGCCGAGGCCCATGAGGGGCGGCCCGAGCCGGTCCGTGCTCGGCTTCGCGGCCAGGACGCTCAGGCCGTTGAGGACCGCGGCCGCCAGGGCCAACCCCAGCCACTCGAGCGCCATGCCGGCCCGGGGAGCGGAGGCCGGAGCCATGAGGATTCCGAAGGGGTTGTGAGGCGCCGCGGTCCATGGTACGGACGACGCGATTATATCCTCGCCCGAAACTCACCGGGACGCCGCGGAAGACGGACGGAGGCATCCCGTTGGCCGGAATCTACGACTATCTGGAGGACAAGGACGGCATCCTGACCGTGGACGGGGTCAGCTCGGTCGAGCTCGCCTCGCGGTTCGGCACGCCGCTCTACGTGTACAGCGCGCGGCGCATCCGGGACAACTACCGCCGCATCCACGACGCCTTCGCGGCACGGAGGGAGAATTTCCGGGCGAACTACGCGGTCAAGGCGAACAACAACCTCTCCGTGTTGGACCTCCTGCGGCAAGAGGGGGCCGGGGCGGACTGCGCGGGCCCCGGGGAGATCCGCATGGCCCGGTCCGTGGGCTTCCCGCCCGACCGCATCCTGTACTCGGGGAACTACAACTCGGACGAGGAGCTGCGGTACGGGCTCGAGTCCGGCGCGGTGATCAACCTGGACGACGGGCCGCTCCTCGAACGGCTCCTGAAGTTCGGCACACCGGAGGCGCTCTGCTTCCGCATCAACCCGGGATTCGGCAAGGGCGCCTATCCCGGCGTCGTGACGGCCGGCCCGGACGCCAAGTTCGGAATGCGGGAGCGCGAGGCCCTCAAGGCGTACCGCCGCGCGAAGGAAGCGGGCATCGAACGCCTCGGCGTGCACATGATGGCCGGCTCCAACGTCCTCGAGACCCCGTACTGGGCCGCCATCACGGACCGCCTGACGGGGATCGCCGCACGGATCGCGAAGGCCCTCCGCATCGAGCTGGACTTCATCGACCTGGGCGGCGGCTTCGGGGTTCCCTCCAAGATCGGCGAGACGCCCCTGCCCATCCAGGACGTCGCGAAGAAGGTCGTGGACGCGTACGAGCGTCGCCTGGCGAGCACGCCGGGGATCGGGGACCCGACCCTGATGATCGAGCCGGGACGCTACCTCGTGAGCGACGCGGGCATCCTCTTGGCCTCGGTCACCCACGTGAAGACGTCGGCGAAGCGCTTCGTCGGCTGCGACGCAGGGATGAACACCCTGCTCCGCCCGGCTCTGTACGGCGCCTACCACGAGATCCTCCCGGCGACCAAGCTCCGCGCGAGGCGGAGCGTCCGTGCCAACGTGACCGGCCCCATCTGCGAGAACACGGACATGCTGGGCAAGGACCGCAGGCTTCCGCGACTCGAGGTGGGGGACCTGCTCGCCGTCCTCAACGCGGGCGCGTACGGGTACGCCATGGCGAGCCGCTTCAACTCCCGGCCGATGCCCGCCGAGGTCCTCGTCGTCGACGGGGTGGCGCGCCTCGTGCGGGAGCGGGAGACCCTGGACGACCTCGTGCGCGGGGAGCCCGTGCCGAGTGCCGTTGCGTAGGATGCGGACCGCGAGTCGCAGGGGGGATTACCAGTTGGCGTCCATCTTCTCCACGGCCATCCCGACGCCCTGCACGGGGCGGTTGACGCCGTCCCGGTAGGTCAGGCCGCCCTCGAAGGGCTGGGCGACCATGGACGTGTAGCCGTCCAGGTCCGTGAACTTCACGTTGCCCACGGAGGAAGCGACGCACAATCCCGCCGCGGTGCTCAGCTTCCCCTCGACCATGCAGCCCACCATGGCCTCGATGCCGTACGCCTGCGCGGTGATCAGCGTCTTCATGGCCTGGTGGATCCCGCCGCTCTTGGTCAGCTTCACGTTCACGTAGTCCGCGGCCTCCCGGCGGACCGCCTCGATGACGTCCCGCGGCGACGAGATGCTCTCGTCGAGCATCACGGCGACGCCGGAGGATTTACGCAAGGTGCGCAGGTCCTCATACGCATGGCGACCCAGAGGCTGCTCGAAGAACAAGGCGCCGGACTCCTGGAGCACGGGACTCAGGCGGAGCGCGTCCCGCAGGGAGTAACCCTGGTTCGCGTCCACGTAGAAGCGCTCCGTGGAGAGACGTTCCGCAATCGCGCGGACCCGCGCGATGTCGTCCTCGACCTTCCCGCCCACCTTGACCTTGATGATCTGGCACTTCTCCGCCTGCAGCTCCTCGAGCTGGCGGAGGCTCTCGTCCACGGGGACGAGACCGATCGTGAGGGACGTCGGCAGGTCTGCGAACCGGCCGCCGAGCATCCGGATCACGTGGAGATTCCACGTCTTCCCAAGGAGGTCGTGGACCGCGATGTCGATTGCGCTCTTTGCCGTCGGGTTCGCATGGATGGCCGCGTCCACGAAGGCGGAGAAATCCTCCAGGCCGCCGAACGTGCGGCCGGCGAGGGCGTTCAGGATCCACTTCGCGGTGGCCGCCACGCCTTCCGGGGACTCGCCCGTGATCTGCGGGATCGTGGACCCCTCCCCGTAGCCCGTGCGCTCGTCGGACCCCAGCTCGACGATCGTGCCTAGGTAGTCGGGCTGCACGCCCAGGGAGATCACGAACGGACGGCGGAGCGGGATGCGGAGGAGATGGACCTTGGCCGACGCGAGGCGGACGTCGCCAATCTTCGCGTCCAGCCGGACCGACTCGCTCTTCAGAATCACGCGACCGCCTGACCCCGGGCGTGGGATGGACGCCGCAAGCTTAAGCGATTCTCCCGGGCGCGGAGAGCGCGAAGCGGTCCGGGAGCGGTCACAAGTTCGAACCGAGTTCTAAGAAACGAGTAAATAGCGGTCGTGCGGTCCCACGCTCGGAGAGAGGGCTAGAACCATGCTCCGTCGAACGATGATCCTTGTGGTGTCCGTTGTCATCATTTTGATCGTGGCAGGTGTCGCGGCGTTCATCGTGCTGTCGCCGCCGCCGGCGACCCAGAAGACGCTCGTGTACTACTCCCAGTACGAGATCCAGACCCTCGACCCGGCCGATGCGTACGACTCCGGATCGTTCATCCCGATCCAGAACTCGTACGACACGCTGATAAGCTATCCGCTGACCACGATCAACGAGTTCGCGCCCGCCCTGGCCACCGAGATCCCGACCGTCGCGAACGGCGGCATCTCCGCGGACGGGCTGACGTACACGTTCCACCTCCGGCAGGGAGTGAAGTTCAGCAACGGCGACCCGTTCACGGCGGACGACGTGGTCTACACGTTCCAGCGGGTCATCCGGATGAACTCGCCCTCATCGGGTGTGGCGTGGATCGACACCCAGGACCTGAACGTGTCGAGCATCACGAAGGTCGACACCTACACGGTCCAGTTCAAGCTGACCCACGTCTTCAACCCGTTCCTGCAGACCCTGGCGACGGCCGAGCCCAACGCGATCGTGGACCACCTGGCCGTGGAGGCCAATGGCGGCATCGTGAACAACCAGGACAACTCCTGGATGACGAACAACACAGTCGGCACGGGACCGTACATGGTCCAGTCCTGGACGCGCGGGCAGCAGATCGTGATGGTCCGGAACCCATACTACTGGGGACCCTCCGGCGGCGCGCGCTACGACAAGGTCGTCATGCTGCTGAACGTCCAGCCCTCGACTGCGATTTCCGCGGCCCGGAGCGGGGATGCGACGATTGCGGACATCCCGTTCACCCAAGCGGCCTCCCTGTCCAACGCGACAAACATCCACGTGATTGTCTCGCCGGTCCCGCGAACGTACATGGTCGGGTTCGACATCAACTCCACGCACTCGATCATGGCCAACGCGAGCGTGCGACAAGCCCTGAACTGGGCCTTCCCGTACGACCAGGTGATCGCGAACGCCTTCCAAGGCTACGCATCGCCGCTGAATGGACCCGTACCCAAGCAGATTTACCTGGGAACGGACTCCATGCCCACGAAGTACTACAGCTACAACCTGACGAAGGCAGCGGCGATCTTGGATGCCGCGGGCTTCACGAAGAACGCGCAGGGACTCCGGTTCGGGGGCACCGCGCTGACGTTCTGGGCGATCTCCACGATCGGGTGGCAGCCGACCGTCGCCCAGCTGTACCAGGCGGCCCTCCAGCAGATCGGGATCACCCTCGACGTCCACTCCGTCCCCGATGCCGTGCGCAGCGCCACCCAGAAGACGAACGGGTGGGACTTGATGATCGAGACGTGGGGCCCGGACTACAACGACCCGAGCGACTACGCCCTTCCGTTTGTAGGCAGCGCGGCGATCGGTGGGGACACGTACCACACCATGTACAGCAACGCGACGATCGACGCGGCGCTGACGGACGCGCAGAGCACGACGAACCTGGCCCAGGAGATCGCGGACTACCACACCGTGTGGACCGTGCAGAACCAGAACCCCAGCCTGATCTACATGTGCGTGGCGCAGGCCATCGCCGCGGTGTCCACGTCGCTGACGAACTTCACCTACAACGCGATCATCACGTACAATTTCTTCTTCTACCTGCCCGCTTCGGGAACCTCGGCGAGCTCGATGGCGCTCGCGGCGACGGTCGCTCCCCAGGCGCGGTCGGACGCCCTCCGGACGTTCCTGACCGTGTTCCAGAAGCTGCTGAGGGCTTGAGGGCCAGGTGAAGGAGAAGCCGATTCGCGAGGTCGCGCGTAGGGGAAGCGCTCGCCCGACGATTGCAACGCAGGCGTCCCGTAGCCCGGGGCGCCTGCCCCTTTCGATTTCATCTCCGCGGCTTGGGCCGTCCGCGCATCCGTGACTCGAGCGCCGCGACGCGCCGCCGCAGCTC
>DUJI01000241.1 GCA_013329855.1 Thermoplasmata archaeon
CCTGCTTCACGTCGTACATGAAGTAGACGAGGACCGTGTCCCGGGCGCCCGCGTCGTAGTGGCCGTAGACCACGGGAGAACCCTTCGTCTCGTGGATGCCGGCGTCCCGGCAACCGAGCTCCCGGAACCACGTCTCCACGAAGGCGGCGCACCGGCGGACGCCCTCCATGTCCTCTGCGGCGATGCTCGGGATCCGGATGAACTCCCGGATGCGTTCGAGATGGCCCTCCTGACGACGGTCGATCTCCTCGAAGACCTTCCGTTCTGCGGATGTGACCGGGACTTGCATGCCTCCGCCTCGGTCCGTCCGGAGGGCGTGCGCGGACTCAAACCTTTCGGGGGCCGCCGCGGCTCTATCCCTCGGGTGGCCCTAATGCCTCATGAGGGACCACGACATCGCGACCTTGGGGATCCGCATGACGGTCAATCCACGGATGTGGGTCGCGGCGCTCCGGGTGATCCCGCGCATCGAGAAGGACGCGTTCGACCGCCTCGATCCGTTCGCTCGGTGGCTCATCGCCACCCGGGGCGCGGTCCTCATCATGACCTTCCTGTCCGCCGCGCTGGGCGGACTGCTCGCCGCCCTGGTGGGCGAGTTCGACGCGGGCCTGTTCATCCTGGTCGCCGTCGGCCTCGTGGTCGCCCACGGCGCGAGCAACCTGTTCAACGACTACTGGGACTACAAGCAGGGCGTGGACACGGACAACTACTTCCGGGCGCAATACGGGCCGCATCCCCTGGTGGCCGGACTGTTCACGGAGAAGCAGCTCCTCACGTGGGCCATCGGGACGACGGTCGTGCCCGTGGCCATCGGCCTCTACCTGGCCTGGGTGCGCGGGCCGCTCGTGCTCGTGTTCGCGCTCCTCGGCGGATTCGTCATGATGAGCTACGCGGGCAAGCCGTTCCCCCTGAAGTACCTGGGACTGGGAGAGCCGGCCGTGTTCCTCACCTGGGGACCGCTCATGGTGGGCGGCTCCTACTTCTGCATCACGGGGACGCTTCCGCTCTGGGTCATCGCGGCCTCCTTCCCGTACGCCCTGGGCACCACGGGCGTGCTGTTCGGGAAGCACATCGACAAGATCGAGGACGACACGAAGAAGGGCATCCACACCCTGCCCGTTCTCCTGGGGGAGCGACGGGCGCGGGCCGCGTCCATCGGCATCTTCGCCCTCATGTACATCCTCGTGATCCCGCTCGTCCTGCTCGGCGTGCTGCCATGGCTCGTGCTCCTCGTGTTCCTGAGTCTGCCGCGCGCGAGGCTCGCGGTCAAGGTCTTCCGCTCGCCGAAACCCGCCGGGCCGCCCGAGGGCTACCCGAAGGAGTCGTGGCCTCTGTGGTTCGTCGGGTTTGCCTTCATCCTGAACCGCGACTACGGAGGGCTGTTCATGGTGGCCCTGCTCGTCGCCGTCCTCCTCTTGGTCGCCGGCGTGCCCCACGGGTACCTGTACCTCTGACGACCCGTGCCGCGGCGACGTTTAAGCCCCCGCCCCGCATGCCACCCGCATGGTCCGATTCGCGAACCCGCGGTCCCGCCACCCGTTCCACATGCACGACATGATCCGGGGCCAGCCCGGATTCGCGGAGGAGACCCTCGCCCGCCTGCGCGACCTCGACGGCCGGGCGTTCCTGGGTGCGCCGCGGCGCATCCTGGTCACGGGATGCGGCACGTCCTTCCATGCGGCCCTCCTCGGCGCGCGCCTTCTTCAGGAGGCCCTAGGCACGCGGACGATCGTCCACGCGGTCCACGCCTACGACCTGCTCCACGGGACGGACGTCCCGCGGGACGCCGTGGTCCTCGGCGTGAGCCACAGCGGCGCCACCTCGACGACGAACCAGGCGCTGGGCCTCGCGCGGCGATCCGGGGCGGACACCCGGGCGCTCTGCGGCCTCCCCGGCAGCCCGATGGGGGAGGTGGCCGAAGAGGTCCTCGTCACGGGGTCCGTGCATGATCACTCCTGGGCCAACACGATGAGCTACACGACCCAGCTCACCGCGTTCGCCCGGCTGGCGGAGACGCTGGCGCAGGAGCCGCGGGAGCTGTTCCCCGGCGGGGTCGAAGCCGTCCCCCGACTCATCCGGAGGGCCCTCGGGACCGAGCCCGCGATCCGACGCCTCGCGAAGCGTGTCGCCGCCCGCGACCGCGTCACCTTCCTGGGGGGCGGGCTCGACGAGGTCACGGCGCTCGAGGCGGCGCTCAAGATCCGCGAGACCTGCAGCTTCCCCGCGAGCGGCTACCATGTGGAGCAGTTCCTCCACGGTCCGTTCCTCTCGCTGGACCGCCGGGAGGCCCTCGTCGCCCTGCGGTCGCGGCAGGACGACGACCGGGAGACGGAGATCCTTCGCGGCGTCGCCCGAACCGGGGCGAGCGTGACCGTCGTCGGCGAGGCCCGGGGCGCTCACATCCGGCTCCCGCCCGCGGACCGTCTGCTTCGGCCCATCGTGTCCGTGATCCCGCTCCAGTACCTCGCCTACTACGTCGCCCTGGAGAGGAAGAAGGATCCGGACGTCATGCGCTCGGAGGACCCGCGGTACCGTCGGGGACTGGAGCCCCTGTTTGCATAAGAACCGCGTCGGGCTGCAGGTGGACCACGGCAGTGGCCGCGGTTCCGCTCCGGAGCATGAGGTGCAGGGTCATCTCGCCGCTCCCGTACGCGATCGTGAAGCGGTCCACCTCGGACTTGTAGAGGTGCGCGGGACGCCGACGGCCTTCCGTCACGTAGCCCGCTTCCGAGATGAGGCCGAGGGACACGAGACGCCGGATGCGCCGATAGCAGGGCGCGATGGGGATCTTGTACCGCTGGGAAATCTCCTGCGCCGTCAGCGTCTCCTGGTGCAGGGCGATGAGAATCCGGAGCGCGTGGTCATCCAGGAGCGACTGCCCGTCCTTGTCGTAGAGGAGGAGCTCCTCGGCGACGAGCTTGGGGCGAGCGGGTGGAATGGAGCCTCCCGCGGGTGGGGGAATGGCCACGGGTCCGCGGACGCCGGTGGACCGTTAAAAGGGCTGGGCTCTCGTTATCACGGTTCGGCATTGAGGCCCGGGGCGTGCGGATGCATGCGAACTTCCCCGATGCGCGGCATGCGGTCGACCTGCCATCGCGGTCCGAGAAGCAGTGCGAAAGTAAAGGTGCCGAGGGCCTCCCCGTACGCCTCGGCTGATCTCGTCGAGAGGCGTATCCCGTCTAGGCCTTCCGCAGGAAAGGCAGGCCCGTGCGCTTGTTGACGCCGACCTTGCGGCCCTTGGGCATCTCGTCCATGGGCTTTCCGGACTTCGGCTTCCTCTTGCTGAAGAAGTAGATCGTCACTTTCGGTCCCTTCTTCAGCTTCACCTCTCGCGAGTACAGCGTCCATCCCTGGTACGTGTACGGCATATTTGACCTCAGTCCCTCCATACACTAGGGTGTCAAAAGCGTTTCCCTCCCTTAGAATGGTCCGACGGAGGACTCGCGATAGCTACATAGCAGTCATTTTAGAGCCCATCTGGAGCCTATGGAGGGGACGACCCGCGGGACCGAAAGTCCCAAATCCCCAGCTCCCTTGGGTACGCCGTGGCGGCCCCCGCGACCTCGCTGACCGTCGGCCTCTTCGGCAGTGACCTGGATTTCCTGAAGGCGATCGGCTCCGCCCTGGGGAAGAAGGGGACGGAGAGCGACCTGCTGTTCTGGAACAAGAAGGAGCGGGAGACCGCGATCACCGCGATCGCGCCCGTCACGTACCCGGAGCGCGTGGTCCCCATGCTCCAGCTGGCCTCCCTGTGTGACTACCCGGTCCTCGCCGCGGACTCGCTCGACGCCGCCCTCGGAGAGACGGTGATCGCCCTCGCAGCCACGGAGAAGAGGGGACTCCTCGTCCTCCGAAACCCGGAGACCGCGGACCGCGTGCGGTCCCTGGTCAAGGACCGTCTCCGGGGCTGGATCTCCATGGACTGGAGCGGGGAGGAGTCCCTGCGCCGAATCCGCGAACTGCTTCCCGGGATCACGCCGACGCGGGATGCGCATGCCCTGTGCACGGTCGTCCTGGACCATGCGTTCGCGGTCCGTGGCGTGGGCACGGTGGGCCTCGGCTTCGTCCGTCGCGGCATCCTCCGCGTGCACGACGAACTCCGCCTCGCTCCCCTGGACAAGAGCGTCCTCGTCCGATCCATCCAGCGGTTCGACGAGGACCAGACGGAGGCTCCACCCGGGAGCCGTGTGGGCGTCGCGCTGAAAGGAGTGGAACCCGAAGAGATCGAGCGGGGCTCCCTTCTCACGGCGGACGCAGCCGTGGTCTCCGACGCGGCCTGCGTGGTGAGACCGTTCCGGCGGGCCGAGTTCGCGAAAGATCCTTTGGAACCCGGGGGCCGGGGCTACCATCTCCAGGTCGGACTGTACACGCGGCCCGTGGTCCTCGACGGCGTCGGCGCGGAGCTCAGAGCCACCGCGGACCGTCCCATGCCTCTGGATCCGGGAGAGCGGTCGTTCCTGGCGGTCCTCCGCGGACCCGGGGGCTTGCGGATCCTGGGACACGGCCCTGTGGCCCGGTAGACGACAACGAAGCGCGGGAACTGGAGCGCAAGGCGTGTCCCTTCCCCGCGGTCCGCCGTGACCTGCATCCCGGGGAGCGGAGTGGCGCCCGATCGAGTGGGCCGCAGACGCAGTCGTTCCCATCGCCGACCACGGGATTCTCGTCGGCTCCGAGCGGAACGCGCAGGCGACGGGGCACCACAAGACGCGCACCCGGCCGGACCGGAACGCTCGTGGGTCGCGGCGGCCAAAGTACCGCGGTCCCCGGGCCCTCCGTCCGAGGAGGCGTCAGGCGCAATTTATATCAAGGGAAATACGGCATCCATCGTAATTTATATTAATCATGACATAGATGAGGGCGGACAGGGATGGGACCATGATGGAAACACCTCCGCCTCCGATGATGCGTGGCTACGGGATGTCGAGGACGCAACTGGTCGTGGTCGCCGCAGTGGGCTTAGGCCTTCTCCTGCTGGCGATCGGCACCGTCGTCGTGAACCTCGGGATGAACCCGACCGGGTCCAACGCGGCGCTCGTGTCGACCTGGGGCCCGATCGTGATGGACTTCGGGCTGTGGCTCCTGGTCGGCGGGATCATCTTGGCTGCGGTCACCATGGAAAACCTCGACGTGTTCGTCCGGTTGTTCCTGATGATCCTGGCGTTCGTGGCGTTGCTGATGGTCGTCGCGAATCCCAAGGGCTTCTTCCCGTGAGGTGGCTCCATGCCCACGATGGGTGAGAAGCTCTGGGAGATCGGGAAGTCCCCGCCCCAGAACCTGACCTTCCTCGTCTTCGGACTGTTCTCGCTGTTGGCTGCGCTCCTCCTGCGCTCGTACGGAAGCTACATCGCGGCCGGAGCGGCCGTCTCCTTCGTCGCCGCGGCCTTGGGAGGCATCGGCGCCTTCTTCGTGGTCGTGTCCCTGTTCCTCGGCGCGTTCGCCGGGATCGGCGAGACGAGCGGAACCGGCCTGCGAATCGCAGCCCTCATCGGGGCCGTCGTGCTCCTGGTCATCTTACTCTAGACCGGATTCGGAGGAAACCCCAACCCGCGGCGCCCTCGGGCGCCGCCCTTCTCTTTTGCCGTGACTTGCGGTTCACCGGGCGATTCCCGCGGAGACGGAAAGGATGGGCGGGAGCGTGACGCTCATGGCCTTCCAGCTCTCGCCCTCATTCCGGCTGGCGTAGAGCTGCCCCGTGTTGGTGCCCAGGTACACGCCCACCGGGTCCTTCGCGTCCGTTGCCATGGCCTCGCGAAGGACGCCCATGTACGCCGCCGGACCGGGAAGACCTTGGGTGAACCGCCGCCAGGTCCGGCCCGCGTTGGTCGTCTTCCAGACCGCAAGCTGGGACTTCGGCGGCACCCGGTTCTCGCCGCCTACCAGGGGAGCCACGTAGGCCGTCCGTGCGTGGAGGGGGTCCGCGGCGATCGCGAAGCCGAAGTCGGACGGGAGACCCTTGGTGATCTCCGTCCAGGCTCCGCCCTGCGGCCCGCGATGGTACGTTCCGCAGTGGTTCTGGTGGAAGATGGACCCGTCGCCCGCGGAGTCCCACGTGAGATGATGGATGCATTGTCCCGTCTCCGGATACGGGTTCGGGAGGAATCCGGCACGCACGTTCCCGTTCTCCGTCGTCCAAGATTCCCCACCGTCCCGGGACTCGAAGGTCCCCACGGAGCTGATCCCCACCACGAGATGGCGCGGATCCCGCGGACCGACCAGGACGGAGTGGGCGCAGAGTCCCCCGAACCCGGGCTGCCAGTTCTCCCGCCCGGGCCGGTGGTTCAGGGCATCGAAGCCATCCCAGGAGTCGCCGCGGTCATCGCTCCGGAACAGGGCCGCAGGCTCCACACCGGCGTACAGGGTGTCCGGGCTGTCCGGCAATCCGGGTTCCAGGTGCCAGATCCGGGTCAGGGCCAATCCGCTCCCCTCCTTGAACTTCGGGGCGGCCTTCGAGAGCGCGAGACCCGAGCCGAGCCGTCCGCGGTAGAGCCCGGGGCCCCAGACTTCCCCCGGGTTGGGGGCCACGGCGTACACCGTGCGCCCGTCTCGCGGGTCCAAGATCATATGGTACACGGGCATTCCCGCGCAGTACGGCCCTTGGACGGACCAGCGGCGCCGGTCCGGCGAATGGAAGATGAATCCGCCCTTCTTCGTCCCCACGAGCACAACCGCGCTGTCCTTCTTCACACTAGGCAAGCGAACCACCTGCGACACTGGGAAGGATATGGACCACGTCCCCCGCGGAAAGATGAACCGCCGGAAGCGGCTCCCGCACGAGCTCGTCGTTCACGAACAGGTTCACGTACCGCCGCGGCGCCCCCGTTTCGTCCACCACGCGCTCCCGGATCCCCGGGAACGCGTCGTCGAGGCGGCGAAGGAGCGCGGCGAGGTCCGTACCCTCCAGGAGGACCTCGTCCTGGCCGTCCGTGTAGGCCCTCAGCGTGGTAGGGATGCGGACGGTGACGCCTAGACGGGCGAGTTCCCCCGCCGAGACTCGGGATTCCATCGCTTCCGCTCCCCCCAAAGTGCGCGGTGGTCAAAAAGCTTCGCGGGAGTCCTGCGACCACGGTCCCAAGGTCGCCTTGGCAGGCTCCGCCGACGGCCAAACCCTCGCTCGAGCGGGCGGAGAGGCGAAGCGACACGGTTTTCTAGGACCACGTCAATGGCGGTGGCCCCGCACACGCTACGAACCCGTGCAAACGAGGGCTCGGAGACGGTCGGCGGCCCGTGCGTGAAGGCCCCGGACGTGCCGGCTCGTGTCGCGTGTGCGTGCGTTCGTCGATGTGAAAGCGCGTCTTTTCGATGACACAGCGCCATTTTTTAATCACAACGCTTAACTAGGTATACTCGTTACCCATTTCCCGGGGGTCCCGGTCTGCCGTTCGAGATTGCCGTTGTGAGCAACACGCCTCTCACGCCCCTGAAGGACCTGGACGACGTCGCCCTCCTGTTCCTCACCCAGATCGGATACATCCCGAAGGGCTACGACCCCAAGACGGACGCCAGTTCCGTCCGCGATTCCGTGCCCTATCGCCTGTTCGTCGAGTGCCTCCTGGGCCGGATGGACAAGGGGTGGACCGTGGAGCAGCTCGCGGCCAAACTCAAGACGACGAAGGCCACGATCTACCGCCACATCAACAAGCTGAAGGACATGGACCTCCTCGACGAGGTCAACGTGACCGAGCGCGGCACCGTGCGCAAGGGGTACCGGATCCGATACGGGAATCTCTCCAAGGCCTGGAACTTCGTCGAGTCCAACGTGGAGATCGCCATGGAGAACTACCGGAAGACGGTGGACCACATCCAGAAGCTGGCGGAGCAGCGGAGGTGAGGGCGTGCCCCAGGAAGGCATCGTTGCGCTCACGAAAGGGTCCCGATACCGCATCGAGTCCATGGAGACGCGGGACCACACGAAGGTCACCAAGGGAATCTTCCGAGGGTACGCGACCATCGGCCCGGACGATGCGCTCGTCGTCGAGCTCGACGACGCCGGAGCCCAGTTCGGGGCCGTCGTCGCGGTCCGATGGCGCCGAGACGTGCGACCGGCTGACCACGCACGTCCGGCCGCTGTTCGCGTACAAGATCGGCGGCAAGACGGTGACGCCCGACCTGGTGACGCGCCACCAGGTCCTCGACGGCGACCGGACCGGGTGCAGGTGGGAAGACGAGGGCTCGACGCTCTCCCTGATCGCCGGACCCGGCCCGATCAAGCGCCCGTGGGTCGTGCTCGACCGGGCGTGGGACGACCCGACGC
>DUJI01000074.1 GCA_013329855.1 Thermoplasmata archaeon
AGCAGCTCGATCGGGCTGAGCAGCGGCAGGATCCACCACGGCGCCCCCTTCGGGACGGCCATGTTCCGGAAGTAGCCGATCGGCCCCTGGTGCCGCATCCCGATCGCGAGGTAGGTGACCCAGACGATGATCGTGAGCCCGAACGGGAAGGCATACTTCGAGGTCACCGGGAACATGACGCCCGGGATGATCTCGAAGATGTTCATGATCCAGATGAAGAAGAACAGCGACATGATGAACGGCAGGTACCGGTCGCCCTTCTTCCCGAGCTGCGGCCGCAGGATCTGGTCGCGCACGAACAGGATGGCCATCTCGCCGACGTTCTGGATGCCGCGGGGCACGAGCTTCGGCCTGCGGAACGCCAGCCAGAAGAAGGTCAGCACGGCCGCCGCGGCCACCAGCATGTACAGGATCGGCTTGGTGAACTGGAAGGACCCGATCGTGATGATCGGCCGGAAGAAGAAGTCGCTGATCGACGGCGCCGGGTAACCGCAGCCGCCGAAGATGTGGGCGTTCGCCTCGGTGCAGTTCTGCGCGACCACCATGACGTCACTCACGCCGTGCTCCTCGGTGCCAGGTGCCAGGACCGCGGTACGGCCTGGCGTTCGGGGGTCAGCGCGAGCGGAACCGCAGGATCACGAGGGCGGTCCCGAAGCCCGAGGTCACCACGAGCTCGTGCTCCCACTTGTGGCGGTGGGGCACGGAGTAGCCGCCCTTCCCGAACACGAGTTCGTGGACGGACGTGTGCCGGGCGCCGTCCTCACGACCCACGAGCTGCCGCATCCGGACGTTGTGGCTGCCCTCTTCCAAGAAGCGAACGGGAGCGACCGACCGAACCGTGGTCGTATACATTCCGGAGGCAGGGAAGCGGCGGTGCACATTAAGGTTTCGAGACGGTTCGCCGCTCCGGGGGTCGCTCATCCCTCGTACCGCACGGGGTCCCGGAGGCCGAGAGTCGCGAACGCCTGCCGCCGCTCCCGGCAGGATACGCAGGTCCCGCAGGGGACGTCGCGGTCCCAGTAGCAGGACCACGTGAGTTCGAAGGGCACGCCCAGGTCCCGCCCCATCCGCAGCACATCCTCCTTGGACTTCCCGCTCAGGGGCACGAGCACCTGCACGGGGGACTTCTCGAAGGACCACAGGCTGAGTCGGAAGACCTGGTTCAGGTGGTCGAAGAACTTCGGGCTCGCGTCGGGGAAGGACTCGGGATCGATGCCGTTGTGCCCCCCGACGAGGTACTTCGTGCCGTCCAGCTCCGCGAAGTAGGCGGCCAGGCTGTAGAAGATCAGGTTCCGGGCGGGGATGTACCCCTCGGGGGAGGCCTCGAGCGCGGGGTTCGCAAGGCCTCCGGACCGCAGGTCGTCGACCTCCTTGAGGAACGGCAGGGACACGGTCCGGATCGCCCGCACGCCGGCTCGCTTCACGAGGGCCTCGATCGCCGTGTGCTCGCGCTTGGGGCGGCCGAAGTAGTCGAAGGTCAGGGGCTGAGCGTCCCAGCCCTGGGCCTTGGCCCACCAGAGGGTGACGGCGGAATCGATGCCGCCGGAAAGCAGGACGATGGCGCGAACCATCGGGATTCGGGAACGCACCGGTGCGGCTCTATAAGGAGTTTCACCAGACCCGCCGCTCGGTCTAGTCCACGGGAGGCGGGGGCAGGAAGAACGGCTGCCAAAGGACCGCGATCTCGTCCTCGATCCCGTCCAGGGGCTCGCCGCCCCAGCGGTCCAGCTTGGCCTCGTACCGGTCGATCAGGCAGGTCAGGAGGTGCCTCAGGCGCGGCACGATGTCCTCCGTGGCGCCCCGGGTCACGAGGACCGCCACGACGACCCCGCGCTCGTTGCACAGGATGAAGCGGTGGTCTCCCAGGGTGATCTCCTGGACGTCGTTCCCGTCCCGCTCGGAGAACGCCTCCCGCACGAAGTTGGAGAGGACGCTGATCATCCCGCCGACCACGTCGCGGTCCTTGTCCGTCATCAGGGTGCGGGACATGTGTTTGATCAGGAGGCCGTTGGATCCGATGACGAAGACCTCCTCGAGGACGGGCTCCGGATGCTCCGGCGCCGGCGGTTCGGGCGGGGGCGGAGGAGGCGGAGTCGTCCTGGCACGGGCCGTGGGCGTCGTCGTGCGCTTGGGCGTCGGCCGGACGGACCAGATCTCCGTCGCGCCGAAGGCGAAGACCAGGGCGAGGACGAGGATCAGGTACCAGCCCAGCGCGGGCCCCCAGAGGAGGATGAGGCTGGGGCCGCCCGTCTGGGGCAAGGTCATCTGGCCCTCGAAGGAGGAGAGGGCCGGCCCTCCGAACCGCGGGAGGTCCGCTGCGGCGTCCGCGACATCGAGGACCAGGAAGAGGGGCACGTACAGCGCAAGGAGGCAGCCCGCCACGAGGGCGCCCGCGGCAAAGGCGCCCCGCAGCTTGCGGCGGAGGGTCCCCACGCTGAGCGCCGCGGCGGCGATGAGGGCCGCGACCATGCCGAGGAACGCGTACTGCACGGAGAGGAACAGGGACGCCATCCGGCTCTGGCCGGTGAGCGAGGGGTAGCTGAACGTGTCGACCGTGGAGGCTCCCGTCGTCTCGTTCGCAACCGTGTGCGTGGCCGTGAACAGGCCGTACGACCAGGTCTCCGTCTGGGGGCCGTCCGTGACGTGCCACTCCCACAAGGGCTGCCCGACCGCCAAGGCGACGACGGCGAAGGCTACCGCCACCACCGCGATTCCGGACCATGCCGACATGGTATGGAAAAGTCGTGCCCGGGTGAGCTTAAGACGCCTCTTGTGTGATTATCGCGCAGCGAACGATACCCTGTTCCCAGGGTTGAGAATCAGCGGTCCTTCCAGCGGGGCTCGCGCTTCTCCAGGAACGCCCGGACGCCTTCCTCCTTGTCCTCGCTCGAGAAGACGAGAGCGAAGAGCATCTGCTCGTACCGGACGCCTTGGTCCATGGGGAGGCGGGCCGCCGCCTTGACCGCGGCCTTCGCCACGCGTGCGACCACCGCGCTCTTGGAGGCGATCCGGTTCGCGACTTCCTCCACGCGCCGATCGAGGTGGGGATGGGGGACCACCTCGTCCACGAGGCCGATCCGGAGGGCCTCCTGGGCCTCGATACGCTCCCCCGTGAGCGTGAGCTTCAGCGCCATGCCCAGGCCCACGAGTCGCGGAAGGCGCTGGCTGCCGCCGCCACCCGGGATGATTCCGATGTTGATCTCCGCCTGGCTGAACAGGGATCGCTCCGACGCGATGCGCACGTCGCAGGCCATGGCGAGCTCGAGCCCGCCGCCGAAGCAATACCCATCGATGCGCGCGATCAGAGGTTTGGCGACACGATCCACCGCGTCGTAGACGGTCCCCTCGCGGTACATCCGTAGCTGCTCGACGGGGGTGCGGTCTTGGAACTCCGCGATGTCCGCCCCGGCGACGAAGGACCTGTCCCCCGCGCCCGTCAGGACGATGACCCGCACGTTCGGATCGGCATCGAGCTCCGCCAGGGTTTCCGTGATCGCGTCCTTCATCGCGAGGGACATCGCGTTGTGCTTGTCCGGGCGGTTCAGCGTGACGACCGCGACGGGACCGTGTCGATTCACGAGGACGAGGGGTGTGGCCATGGGACCGCCCGGGGAGCGCGGCCGCTGCCCTTAGGTCTTCCGAAGAAGTCAACCTTGTTTAAGGTTAACTCGGCGGACAAGCCCAGGACCCTCCCACGGTCCCCGCTTCAGAGCAACTTGTCCATCGCGAGGACGGCGGTCTGGAATCCCAGCCTCTTCCAGAACTCGACGCCGAGCGCGTTCTTGGAGTCCGTGGCCACGCGGACGCGGCTCACGCGACGCTCCCCGAACCAGCCCAGGCCGCCGGCGACCAGGGCGTGGCCCACGCCCTTCCCGCGGTAGGGCTCCTGGACGTACACCGCGGCCACGTGTCCGTACTCCCGTTCCATGAAGATCCCCGGAGGCCGTTCGAGGGACGCGAGGAGGAACCCCACCATGGCCCCCTCGACCTCGGCCACAAACGCGGCCCGGCGCCGCTTCCCGACGTACGACCGCAGGTGCCGCTCCCACTGCTCCGGGGCACCCGCGGCGAGCCGGAAGTCCTGTCCGCCCAGGGACTCGTCGAAGCCGATCAGTTCGCGCCAGAGACGCACGAGCTGGGGGAGGTCCTCCATCTTCCCGGAGCGGATGCGGACGTCGAGGGACATGGCTCCGCGCTACGACCGTCCGGGGGCTAAAAGCCTCGGTCTATTCCGTTCCGGTGCCAGGGTCACTTGCCCTGGAACCGCGGTTTCCGTTTCTCGAGGAAGGCCTTGAAGCCCTCCTTGGCGTCCGCCATGGAGAACAGGCGGTTTTGGAGCTCCCGCTCGAGGGCCAGGCCCTCGTGAAGCGGGACCTCGACTCCCTCGACGACGGACCGCTTGATCAGGCCGACCGCGCGCGCCGCATGGTTGGGGTAGGCAAGGCCCTGGGCGAACGCGAGCGTCTCCTCCATGAACCCGTCCTTGGGAAACACCCGGTTCAGGACGCCCCATTCGAGGGCTTCCTTGGGCGACAGGGTGCGTCCCGTGGTCATCAGGTCAATCGCACGGCTCTTGCCGATGAGCCGCGGGAGGCGCTGGGTCCCGCCCGTACCCGGGAGGACCCCCAAGGTGACCTCGGGCAGGCCGATCTTCCACGGGCCGTCCGAGGCGAACCGGAGGTCCGCCGCGAGGGCGATCTCCAGGCCGCC
>DUJI01000153.1 GCA_013329855.1 Thermoplasmata archaeon
CTCGTGGTCCGTCCGGTCCGACAGAAAGTTTTAATAGAACCCGCCGGTAGGCCGCTCCGCTCCCGGGGAACCGGGGAGCGGCGTGATTCCGTGGACCTCGTGTGGCTCGTGATCCCCGCAGCCATCGCCCTGTTCGTGATTCGGACCGTGCTGATCGCCCGGCGGCTCAAGATGGCGGCCCAGCTCCCGTGGGCCTCGGACACCCGGGCCCTCCGCGAGGCCCAAAAGGGACTTCACGTCCATCGTGAGCAGCTCGAGGACGCCCGCGCGGCCCCGGGACAGCACCTGGCCCAGACCAAGGAGCTCTCCCGACTCAGCGTGCCCCGCGTCCGGGCCCCGTCGAACGGGATGGACGCCATGGTCGAGGACTTCCTGCCCGATCGGCGGCTCTAGGCCACCCGAAGGTTCTTCCATCCCACCCCCATGCTGCGGCTGTGCCGGCGAACGCGAAGCATCTCGTCGAGCTCAAAGCGCGGTACGAGGACCTCGGCAAGGCGCGGGTCCTGCTCTCCGGCGCGGAGCGGGTCGGCAGCTTCCGCCAGGTCGACACGTACTTCGCCCTCGGGGACCGCCGCCTCAAGCTGCGTGCCGTGGAGGGGACGCGCGACGGTCAACTCGTCTACTACGAGCGCCCCGACGAGAGCGGAGTCAAGGAAAGCCTCGTCCTCCTCGCGGACCTCCCCGATGCGGCCGCCGTCCTGGACATCCTGCGCCGGACGTTCCCCGTGAAGGCCGAGGTGCGGAAGACGCGGGAGATCTACCGCCTCGAGGGCGTGCAGGTCCACCTGGACTCCGTGGAGGGCTTGGGCAGGTTCATCGAGTTCGAGAAGATTGTGTCCGGGGAGGCGGAGAGCGCCGCGGGCCGCGCCCAGCTGGATTCCCTCGTCCGGTACTTCCAGATCGATCCGGAGGACCTCATGGCGTCCTCCTATTCGGACCTCCTAGGCGAGTGAGGGGGCTCACGCCGGGGGACCCACCCAGAACGAGTCGGACTGCACGGACATCAGGGAGACGCCCGCGGGGTTCACGTGACCCTGGGCGTCCACGGACACGCTGTTCAGGTCGCCCTGAGGCACCCAGATCATCGCGTAGACCATGGCCGAACCGTTCTGCGTCGGGATCCCCGTGGCGGTGAACACCCGGGTCGCCGTCAGGTCCAGGGACGTCAGGTTCCAGACCGTCCGGTAGCCCCAGGGGTTCGTGCCCGGGGTCGAGGAGACGATGTCCATGGAGCCCATGTCCAGGGAGAGGTAGACCGCCCAGAGGGTCTTGGGATCAACGGTTCCCTGACGCACGCTCACGGAGAAGTTGAGCTTGGACCCCACGACGGGGTTGCCCGTGCGGTCGATGGACACGTCGAAGGACCGCCATGGCGAGGAGTCGGTGGGGCGGAGCGCGTTCACGGCCACCCCGGCGCCCGCCGTGGCCGTGACTAGGACCACGACGAGAAGGAGGACGGTGCGCTCCTGCATGCCTGCATCCTGGCCCTTCCTAGGAGTCCCCACCTAATTACGCTGTCGGTCTATTCTGCTAGGGTCGCCCGGAAGCGCCCGTACGCGGAGGGAGGGACACCTTCCGCCCCGTCCGCAGGGCGGTCCGGGCCGCGAGGGCCACACGGAGCGCGTCACGGTCATGGACCGCGTCCAAGAGGTCCGGGTCGGCGTTCCCACGGACCACGGAAACGAAGTGCGCGCACTCGGCCGCGTACGGATCGCGTCCGGGGACTCGGATCTTCCTGCCCGCGGAATCCCCCGCGTACTCGACAAACGAAGAGGAGAATCCGTCCGGCTTGATCCGGAAATCCGCCTCCTGGAGGCCCCCCTCGAACAGGACCCGCAGCCGCGTGTTGAACGGGAATCCCCCGGGCATCCGCGCACTCCCCTCCGCCACCCCGAGGGCCCGGGGATACCGGATCTCGGCGAGGACGTGGTCCGCGGCGTTCCGGTCGCCCCGCAGCCCCTGGGCCGTGACCGACGACGGGGAGCCGAGGAGCCAGTTCAGGAAGTTGAAGTCGAAGATCATGAGTTCCGCGATCGGCTCGCCGTATGTGGAGAAGGGTCGCGGTTCTGCGGTGGACCAGTACGGATGGGAGAGGCGGGACGCGAGGACGAAGGTGACCGCGCCGAGCCGCCCGGACCGTTCCGTCTCCCGGACGTGCACCGTGTGCGACGCGAACCGCATCAGCTGCGCGCACTGCAGCCGCCGACCCGAGCGACGAGCGGCCCGGAGCATCGCGTCGGCGTCCTCCAGGGTGAGGGCGATGGGCGTCTCGCAGAACACGTCCTTGCCCGCCTCCAGCGCGGCGATCACCGGGTCCCGATGCACGCCGCTCGGCACGACGACGTCCACCGCATCGATGGAACCGTCCCGAAGGATCCGGCCCATCTTCGTGGTCGCGAGCGCGCCGAACTGTTTCGCGGTCGCCTCGACCTTCCCGCGATGTCGCCCGTAGAAGCCCGCGATCTCCACTCCCTTCATGCGCACATAGGCCGCGGCGTGCTCGCGGGCCATCCCTCCGGCGCCCAGAATGCCAATCCTCACGGGACCACCGTAGGGTCATCGACCCGCCCGGGATAACACCGCGGAACGGGTGCGCGAAAGTGCCGACGGGATCACGGCCTCGCAGGTGGGTCGACCGTCTCCAAAGGAATCAACCCAGATCCCGCAGGCGGGTCGTCCAGGATCCCCGTGACCGCGGACTCCTGGAGGATCGCGCCGTGGGCCCGGGCCGCGGGACTCAGGGTGGGCAACGCGGGCACGACCGCGATGGGCTGCTTCCCGCCGTTGATCAGGTCGCGGTAGTACGGCGCCCAGGCGGAGAGGACCTCCCGCGGGTTGACGAAGCTCTGGGTCGCGTAGTACTGGTACCACGCGCACTGCACGTCACACGCGGCCATCCGCGCGCGCCGCTCTTCCGCGTCCCGCGACTCGACGTACGCGAGGAGGTCAGAGTCGATCAAGTTGATCGTCTTCTCCTCCAGGACGCGGCAGGGATACCAGAGGAACCCGTCCGCGTCGACGATGATGGACGACGAGTCGCATCCGTGGTCCTTCAGGATGCCCGTGAAGTAGCCCTTGGGGGAAATGATCACGCCCGGGTATTTCTTGCGGAGCTCCAGGCCCTTCCGGGACATGGTCATCAGGTCGGGCAGGTGGTCCTTCGTGTTCTTCAGGTGGACCGCGCACATGACGACGGCCTTCACCCCGGTGTCGTAGCAGCGCTTGATCTTCCACTCCAGTTCCTGCACGTCGTTCTTCGTGACCACGATCTGGATGGTGACCACGGAACCCCACTTCGTGTACTGCTCGATCTCGTCGAACATGTCCAGGTTCCGGTGGCCCTCGTCCATGGAGATGTGCAGGAAGTCGATGTACTTCGCATACTCCGCCATGGGGTACCGCTGGGTCATGTCCCGCTCGCTCGTCGTGAACAGGAGGTAGAACGGCTTCTCCCACTGGTAGCGGAGGAGCTCGAGGATGTCGTCGCGGACCAGGGGGTCGCCGCCCTCGAAGCTCGTCATGATCACGGAGGACCGGGCGAGGTTGTCCAGGATCTTCTTCACGTTCTCCGTGGGCATGTCGATCCAATGGTTCTTCACGTGCCAGCAGTTGCAGAACGAGCAGGTGAAGTTGCAGCGGCGGGTGAGCTTGAACGAGGCGTAGAACGGGTAGATGGCCTCCCCCGCCATCTTGTTCCGGAGGATGTAGGAGCCCACCTCCAGGAACCGTCGCTTGGGGAGCTTCCTCATGGCCTTCCACCTCGGAGAGCCGGGGCGGGGGGATAACCTTTTCCCACTCCCGCGGCGCGACGCCACCGCAGGAACGCGAC
>DUJI01000165.1 GCA_013329855.1 Thermoplasmata archaeon
GGCTGCGGCAAGTCGACCCTCATCCGATGCTTGAATCGGTTGCACGAGACGTTGCCCAAAGCCCGCGTGGAAGGGAATGTGCTCCTCGACGGGGAGGACATCTACGAGCAAGACCCCGTAGCCGTCCGGCGTCGGGTTGGGATGGTGTTCCAGAAGGCGAATCCGTTTCCGACCATGTCCGTGTACGACAATGTCGCCGCCGGTTTGCGGCTCAACGGAACCCGGGACCACAAAGTCCTCGACCGGGCCGTGAAGGGGAGCCTCGAGAAGGCCGCCCTCTGGGATGAGGTGAAAGATTCTCTGGGCAAGCCGGGCGTTGGTCTTTCCGGCGGCCAGCAGCAACGCCTTTGCATCGCCCGCGCCCTGGCGGTCGAACCCGAGGTCCTCCTCATGGACGAGCCTTGCTCCGCGCTTGACCCCATCGCAACCGCGAAGATCGAGGACCTCATCTTCGACCTGAAGAAGGAGTACACCGTCGTCATCGTCACTCACAACATGCAACAAGCGGCGCGCGTCGCGGACTCGACCGCGTTCTTGTACCTGGGAAAGCTCATCGAGGTCGGGAACACGCGGGAACTCTTCGAGCATCCCCATGAGGAGCTCACGGAGAAGTACATCACGGGGAGGTTTGGCTGATGCCCGAGAAGGCGGAGCGCAAAGCCCTGGAGAAAGGTCTGAACCGGCTGAACGAGAACATGGCCACCATGGCCGAGCTGAGCGAGCTTGCGATCCGGAAGGCCGTGGACGGCCTGTCCCGGGGTGACCGGGGCGTCCTGGAGGAGGTGTTCACGCTGGACCAGGAGATCTACGGCCTGCAGGAAGAGATCGAGGGAACCTGCGTGGACCTCATCGCCCTCCATGCTCCGGTCGCGCGGGACCTCCGGGCGGTGACGACGTCGCTCAAGATCACCACGGACCTGGACCGGATCGGCCGCTACGCGAAGGACATCGCCGAGGTCGCCCTCCAGTTCCCCCCGGGTCCGCCGCCCGGCCTGGCTGAGATCGTGAAGATCCCCCAGATGGGAGAACACACAATCCGCATGGTCGAGACAGCCATCGACGCATTCGTGAAGCGTGATGCGGAGTCCGTGCGCAACATCATGCAAGTCGACGACGAGGTGGACCGGCTGCACGACGAGGTCTTCCAAGAGGTCGTGGGTCAGATGGAGAGGCGCCGCCTAGACATCGCTGCGGGCGCCCGGTACATCCTCGTGGCCCGCCACCTCGAGCGGATCGCGGATCATGCGGTCAACATCGGACTGCGCGTGGTGTACATGGTCACGGGCGAGACGCTGCCGCGGATTCGGGCCGCGGACCGCGCGGAACGGCGCCCCCGATAGGCCACGCGGCGGAGCCGGGCCTCTATAGTCACTATAGATTCGGGGCGCCATCTATATAGCCTGCCCTCGCCCTGGGACCGTTCGATGGAACGCAAGAAGGAACTGCTGACCTGGGACGACTTCGACAGCCAGAAGCTCGTCCGGGGTGCGGTCGAAGAGACGCACCAGGCCGAGTTCGCACTCAAGTGAACTCGGGGCGCGCCTTGGGAGCGCGCCGTGAACCATTTTCCGTTTTGATGTGGCCCGTTGCCGATGCTCCACCGGCGGCCGCCTACGTCCGACACGGCTCGGTTCAGGTTTTACGTATTCTGTGTACCCATAGTCCATACCTGATGCGGGGGTCTTTCTCATTGAAGTGAGCGGCATGCCAATGGTAAGCGATGCGTCTGTGACGTCGCATGAGACCGATGGTGCATGTGTCAGCTGCGACGGTGTGTTGCAGCGGATCGACGAGTACGCCTTGGACATCGCCGGCGAGGAGGTCTTGTTCTACGCGGACCGGTGCCGTTCCTGCGGCAACGAATTCGTGAATGCTCCCCGGATCCTCCGACCCGATGCGGAGATGATCCAGGAGTTCCAGCCGGACAAGTCGCCCCTGGGATCGAATTACCGCATCCAGAACCTCTCAAGCCGTGACCGGGAGTTCCGCCAGCATCCCGGCTATCGCGTGGCCGGAACCCTTCTCTGGTATCTCCTCGAGGAGGACATGGCCGACGTGGTCTTCCTGGCCCACCAGAGCGTCACCGAGGAGCCCGTGATGGCCTACACGAAGAAGGACCTCTACCGGGCCTGGCAGATCCGGATGGGAGCGGGGCGTGCCGTCGTCACGGGCAGCGGCCTCCGCGCGAACCTGCTCACCCTGGCCCAACTCAAGAGGTTCACGGAGACGGACCGGGGTCTCCACCCGCGAATCGCCGTCATGGGCCGACCGTGCCAGATCTACACCATGCGGAAGCTCCTCTGGGACCAGTTCGCACCCGGGTATGAGCTCGCCTTCGGCATGGGCACGTTCTGCTACGGCAACTTCTCCCCCGGGGCGTGGGGCGGTCAGAAGCTCCGGGAGATCCTCGGGTTTGATCCCGCGGACATCCGCCAGGTGGGCTACGTGGGCGAGGAGCTCGAGTTCACCCCGGTCGAGGGGGAGACCAAGCGGGTCGGCCAGGAGGACGTCGCCAGTCTCGTGAACGCGAACTGCCTGCAGTGTTACGACTTCACCGCGCGCTTCAGCGACGTGAGCGTGGGCCATGTGGGCAGCGAGGAGCTGTTCGAAGCGGTCCTCGTCCGCACGGAGAAGGGCGGCGTCGTGGTCGATCAGGCCGTCCGGGACGGCTTCCTGGCGCCTTCGGCTCAGTTGTACGGCAAGGCGGACGTCACGGACGAGGAGATGCACACCGTCTCCTACCTGAACGCCATGGTGGGCATCAAGAAGGAGCTCACGGGCAAGCTTCGCTGACCTAGCTCCCGCTCGTGGCGTGGGAAATGGGAGGAACTCGTCGGCGGGTCAGTGCGAGTGCGCGTGGGCGTGCTCGTGGTGGCCTTCCTGCGCGTCGGGGGCCGCCTCTCCCTTCGGGTTGAAACTCTGACCGCATCCGCAGGTAGACCAGTTGTTCGGATTGCTGACCATGAAGCCGCTCCCCGCGACGCTCTCCACGTAGTCCACGCTGGATCCGTCGAGGTACTCGCGGCTGTTGGGATCCACGACGACCTTGACCCCGTTCGCCTGGATGACCTCGTCGCCCTCGTGGAGTTTGTTGTCCAACGCGAGGCCGTACCGGAAGCCGGAGCATCCGCCGCCCGCCACGTACATGCGGAGGTAGGTGTCCTCGGGCGTGCCGTTCTTCTTGATCAGTTCCTGAAGCTTCCCGAGGGCATTCTCGGACAGGGTGATCTGGAACATCGCTTCACCTCGCCTGGAGATGACACAAGTCGGGGCCCATTATATAAACCTTAGGAGCCAGGTTCCGCGACAAAGGAGGATTTCGGTCAACCTAGGTTCTTTCCCATGTAATGCCGCTCATACCGGAACCCGAGTTCCTCGTAGATGTGGCGCGCCTGCGGGTTCGAGTCGGACACCTCGAGCTTGATCTTCCGATACCCCCTCGAGCGGGCCCAGTCCGCCGCCCAGGACATGAGGAACTTGCCAACACCCTGGCCCCGGTGGTCCGGCGCGACCCAGACATCGAAGATGAACCCGTGCGCCTCGGACGTCAGGAAACCGCCCCCCTCGCCGAGGAGGAGGTAGCCCAGGAACGTTCCCGTCCCGTCCTCCGCAATCCACGGCTCCGTCCTCCCCCCTTCCACGTACGGCGTCAGCTTGCGGCGGAACTCCCTTTCCCACGTCGTCCGGTCGTGCCGCCTCCGCTCGTCGTCCGGGAGGTCATCCCAGACCGTCTGGAGGGTGGCGGTCCAGATCGTCTTGAGGTCCGCCCTCTGCCCGCGCCGCATCCGGATGTCCACGCGCTTCCCAATCGTCGGGAGGGCGGCCGGGGGCGATGAAGATGTCGGCCCTCGGAGGAAAACAATCCGCGACCAGCCTTTATATGTCGCGTCCTCGTTGCAACGTCCGTGCTCCCTTCGCGCTGCTATCGTTGCGGCGCCGTGAGTCGCGAACCTCTCTGCGCGTCCTGCGTCGATTTCCTCGTCGCGTACCGGCCCCTGTGGCTGGACCCCTCCCTCCTTCCAGGGCCCTCTCTCCTCGATCTCCTGGCGCCCCACGAGGTGGCCGTCCTCTCCGCGGAGGGGGAGGCCATCGAGTGGCGCTCGGCCGCCCACGAACCTACCTCGGACGACGCCGTCCGGCTAATCGGTCTCCTGGGCCTCGAGGCCGGGGGGAGTCCTGTGATCAGTGTCGGGGACGCCGAGGTCCTGCACGCCTTCCTCGCGGAGGCGCGGCGGTCCCCGCCCCAAGACGCCGTCCGACGGTCGGCTCTGGCCTCCGTGTACCGCTACCTCGCGTCGCGGGACTGGGTGCCCCCCCATCTGGCCGAAGAGTACCGCCTGCGGGCGAAGACACTCCGGCCCTCGGCCGCGGAGGAGGCCGAGGCGCCGCCCGCCGCCGTGAGCCGCGTCGAGGAAGTCTCGGTGCCCGAGCCCGTGGAGGCCCCTGTCCCTCCCCCGGCGCCGGCCGAACCGCAACTCCCCCAGGTTCCCGAGGAACTTCCTCCGGAACCGCCCAAGACGCCCGAGGAGATTCCCGCGGAACAGCCAGCCCCCGGGGAACCCGAGGAGCCCCCTCGCGCGGAGGGACCGAAAGAACCGGAGCCCGCGCCCGAGCCCGCCGTACCTCCGCCGGAACCCGGGCCGCAACCCACCACCGAACCCGGATCGGAGCCTGAACCGGCACCGGAGACGCCGGCGGCACCGCCCCCGCCCCCCGAACCCTCCGAGGTCATGGCGGCCCTCTCCTCCGAACTGCGCGAGATGAAGGAGGAGCTCCAGCAGGAGATTGCGAAGGAGCGGGAGAGCGTCCAGGCCTGGATCCGCGAACGGGCGGGCGACATCGCGTCGAAGGAGAAGACGCTCCAGGAGAAGGAGCAAACCCTCGAGGCGCGAGCCCAGGCCGTCGAGGTGGCCCAGGCCTCCGTCACCCAGCGCCTCCAGGCGCTCGAGAAGGACGAGCCCCGCCTCGCCGTGCTCCAGTTCCTCGACACCGTGCCGGGCATGACCGAGGACGCGGCCCAGACCCTCGTCACCGTGTTCCCCGACCTGGCGTCCCTTCGGGCCGCGGATGCCCGGGCGCTCACCCAGTGCCAGGGCGTCACGGACGCGCTGGCTAAGGCGATCCGGTTCGAGCTCGTGCCCGGGGAGGTGGAGGACGAGCAGCGTGCCATCGATCTCCGGGAGGAGGCCCAGGCGTTCCTCGAGGAGGGCGACTACCGCGCAGCCCTCCAGTGCTACGACCGCCTCCTCGCGGAGCACCCCGGGGACAAGGTGTTCTGGTTCGACAAGGCGGAACTCCATGTGCTCCTGGACGAGCGCGAGGAGGCCCTCCAGTGCTACACCCGGGTCCTCGACCTGGACCGGCGCGACCGCCAGGCCTGGTTCGAGCGCGCGAACCTCCTCTTCGGTATGGGCCGCCTCGCGGACGCCGTGGACGCCCTGCGCGAGGCCGTGCGGGTCGAACCGCGCCGGTCGGGGGACATCCTGCTCAAGGCGGAGCAGCTCCGCCGCGACGGCCACCCGAACGAGGCCGCCATCCTGTACCAGACCCTCCTCGACGTGGACCCGGGCAACGGCCGGGCCGTGCTCGGCCTGGGCGACACGTTCCTCGACCTGGGCGACCACGATGCGGCGGAAGGTCTCTTCTCGCGCGCCCTCGGCAAGGAGGGGAAGGACCCCGAGCTCCTGTTCCGCAAGGGGGAGCTCCTGAACCGGAAGGGGCGGTGGGGTGCCGCGATCCAGTTCTACAACCGGGCCCTGGCCCTCAAGTGGGACCTGTCCGCGGCCTGGCTCGCCAAGGGGCAGATCCTCCTGGCCCATGATCGGGCCCAGGAAGCCCTGGAGTGCTTCGAGAAGGTCCTCGCCCTGGATCCGGAGAACGAGGAGGCGCAGGGCGGGAAGCGCGGGGCCGAGGCCCTCCTGCGTCCCGTCCGACGTCCTCCGCACCCGCCTGCGCCCACGCCGCCGGCCGAGGAGCACGCGGAGGAACCGACGCCGCCGGAGAAGCCCGTCGAGGAGGAGCTCGCGGAGCTCCTGGAGGCCGAGGAGTCCAGTTTCGCGGAAGCTCTCCATGGCGCCGTGGGCGAGGAACCGGGGCCTGCGAAACCCGTGGACGAGGTCCCCGCGGACTTCAAGTCCTTCGTGGAGTCCGTGGAGCCCGAGAAGGAGGACACCCACGTCCTGATTCAGCTGGCCGAGCTCGCCCTGGAGGGCGGGGACGCCGACATGGCTCTCCTCCGGTACGAGCAGGCCCTGGCCCAGGATCCCAAGAGCGCCGCAGCCTGGACGGGCAAGGGAACGGCCCTCCAGCAGCTCGAGCGGTACGAGCAGGCCCTGGCCGCGTACGACCGGGCGCTGGAGCTCCATCCCGGGGACGAGCTCGCGAACCGGTGGCGCGAGACCTGCCTGCGGCATCTCCACAGGAGCGGAGCGCCATGAGCGTACCCCGGGAGGAGAAGGAGCGGTTCCTGCCCAGCGTGGACCGCCTCGAGGCCACCGTGCACACCGGGCGCAAGGCGCTCGACGGGGGCCGCTACGACGACGCCCTCCGGGCGTTCAACGAGGCGCTTCGGCTCAAGCCCGAGTACGACGTGGCTTGGCTCCTGCGGGGGCACACGCTCCGGCGGATGGGCGACTTCGACGGTGCGCTCCAGAGCTTCGCCCAGGCTCTCCGGAGCAACCCGGAGTCCGAGGAGGGATGGCTGGGCCTTGCGGCAGCCCTTCACGAGCTCCGCCGGGCCCAGGAGGAGGTCGAGGCGTACGACCGGCTCATCCAGCTCCACCCGCGGTCCGTCGAGGCGTGGATCAACAAGGGCGCGGCCCTCCATGAACTCAAGGACTACTCGGGCGCCCTCGCGTGCTACGACAAGATCCTCTCCTTCCGTCCGGAGCATGCGGCGGCCTGGAACAACAGGGGGGCCGCGCTCCTCCGGCTCGGGGATGAGGCCCGGGCCGCGGAGTGCTTCGACCGGGCGCTCCACTTCAACCCCGACTTCTTTGATGCCATGGTGAACCGGATCTTCCTCGGGGAGAGGCAGGGCCACCACGGGGAGGTCGCCTTCTGGGCGGACCGCGCCTTGCGGATCCGGGAGGCGGGATGGCTCTGGTACGTGAAGGGCCTCGCCCACCTGGGCCTTCTGGAGGCGACCCTGGCCTCCAAGGCGTTCGAGCGCGCGCTGGGCCTCGACCCGTCCCTGCGGGACGCCAAGGCGGGCCTGCGACGTGCGAGGTCCCTGCGGGAGAAGGTGGACTTCTACCGCGGCGTGTACGAGTGCTTCGGCATGCATCTCCCGGGCGACCCCGGTTGTGCCGCGTGTGAGATCGCGGCGAAGTGCCGGGAGGTGACCAAGTGAGCCTTCCCTCCCTCGCGGAGGTCGAGCACGCGGACTGGCCCTCCCTGGAGAGGATGTGCGCAGACCTGGGCCTGAATCCCAAGGGACGCAGCTCCGTGGTCCGGATGCGGGTCTTGGACCACGTCCGACGGCGGGTGCACGCGGAGGCGTGGCGCCCCGACGTGGCGCACCAGGCCGCCCTCCTGACCCGGCTCGGCCACCCGGACACGGCGGCCCGCCTGTGGGAATCCACCATCCATCTCGACGAACCCTCTCCCTGGATCGGCCTGGGGCAGGCCCATCTCGGCTCGGGCGACCTCCGGGAGGCGGCCAAGGCGTTCGACCGGGCCATCCAGATGGGGAACGCCGCGGCGAACCTCCATCGGGCCGAGTCCCTCGCGGCGGCGGGGGACTACGAGGGCGCCGTGCGTGCCTGCGATGCCTACCTGGTCGCGCGACCTCGGGAGTTCCGCGGGCTCCTGCTCAAAGCGAACTTCCTCGCTCGCGGCGGATGGGCCAGCGAGGCCGCCACGGTGATTCGCGACGCGTTCGAGTCCCATCCGGACTCTCGGGAATTGTGGCGGGGCCTGGGGACCCGGCTCCTGAGGGCGGGTCGATGGGAGGCTGCGGCGGAGGCCTACCATGAGGCCCTGCGAGCCGATTCCAAGGATCTGGAGAGTTGGATCAATCGCGGTGCGGCGCTCCTCCTTCAGGGCCGGACCCGTGAGGCGGTCGGGGCGTTCCGCGAAGTCCTCGAGACGGACTCCCGCCAACCGGTCGCCCTGAACAACCTGGGCGTGGCCTATCTGCGCGAGGGTCGGATGAAGTCCGCGGCGGTCAACCTGGAGCGCGCCGCGAAGCACATGGAGACGCCCCAGGTCCTGCGGAACGTGGCGAAGGTCCAGGAGGCGACCCATCGGAGCGCCGCGGCGGCCGCGTCCTACGGGCGCCTCCTGGCTCTGAAGCCGAGGGATGCGGAGGCCCTCGCGGCCCGGAGGCGCCTGAAGCCCGCCCAGCGTCCCCGTCCGAAGCGGCCGCGGAAGCGTACGGTGCGGCCCCGGAAGAAGACGCCCGCCGCGAGACGGCGCGCGATGAAACCGCGACCCGCGTCGCCCCGTCGAGCGAAGACCCCCGCGCAGCGGCGGCCGTCCAAGCCTCGGTCGCGAGGGAGGACCCCGC
>DUJI01000112.1 GCA_013329855.1 Thermoplasmata archaeon
GTCACCCTGGCCACGTCCAAGGGAATCCCGCGGCCCATGGTCCGGTACGGCTACTTCGAGTTCGAGATGGACGGCGTCACGCAGCGCCTGTACGCCTACAAAGCCGCGCCCCAGCCCGGGCACCACCATGAGGATTCCTCCCTCTTCGTGCCCTTCCGCGACGCCACCTCCGGCAAGGAATCCTACGGGGCGGCCCGATACCTGGACATCGAGGAGGACCCCTCGGGCGAGCACGTGCTCGACTTCAACCTGGCCTACAACCCCTACTGCGCGTACAGCGACGACTACGTCTGCCCGTTCCCGCCCAAGGAGAACTGGCTGACCGTCGCGATCCGCGCGGGGGAGAAGACGTTCCCGCTGCACTGATCCCTCCGTGGGGACACCACCGAGGCCCGCGAGGCCCGGGGCGAAAGTTAACCTTGAACCAGGTTGATTTCCCGCCCGCCGGCGGGAGGGATCCGCGGTCCTCCCATCAGGCGAACGGGGCCTCCAGAAGGGTCGTGGTCTGGACGACGCCGGGCGCCTTCCGAATCCGCTCCGTGATCAGACGCGCCAGGGTCGCCGTGTCCGTGGCCTGCACGGTCAAGATGCAGGCGTATTCCCCGAAGAGGAAGTCGATCTCCTCGAGGCTCGCGATGTGCTGGAGGGCGTCGAGCTCCTCCTGTTCCATGCCGGTCCTCACCTGGGTCAAGACGTAGGCCCGCATCCCCGTCCCGCCTCGGAATGGACGTGGGGACCACCAAGGTGTGCCGGAGGACGGCCGCGGCGGAGCCCTAGAAGTCGTCCGTCGGATACTGGACGAACTGCCCGTCCGTCCCGCCGAAGAGGGCGGGTAGGTCCCGGGTCCGGACGTCCCGGGTGAGGGGCACGGCCATCGTCGTGTCGGAGATCCGGTCGAGGCGGTATCCGAGGCGGCGGAACCGACGGGCGTCCCGGCGGCAGGTGATCCAGTTCGCGGTCGCGACCCCTCCTCGTGCCTTGGACTCCATGCCCGCGACGAGGGTGCGGAAGTCCCCCTCTGCGGGGGCGAGAACCTCCTCCATGAGGGCCCCGCCGTCGGGCCGCGAGCGGAGGTAGCCCACGATCGTGCGTCCTCGCACCCCGACCCGGTACCGTCCCCGGAACCATGGGAACGTCGTGAAGGCGGCGGGCAGCTCCAGGGGTGAGCGCTCCGTCCATCCCAGGAGGCCGCGCGTCGCTCGCTCGTACAGCTCGTGAATCCTCGGGAGATCCCCCTTCCCCGCCCTGCGGATTCGGAGCCCCGTGGACGGCCGGCCGTCCTTCGGGATGGCCCGCGTCCCGCGGAAGAACGGCGCGACGTCCACATAGCCGAGCCGGCCGTACACGCGGTATCCGCGGATGTTCCGGCTCGTCGTGAGGGTGGAGATCCGCAGACCGTCGGCGCGGAACATCGCGTGCACGTGCTCCATGAGCCGGCGGGCGTATCCCTGGCCCCACACGGAAGGCAGGGAGCACACGCCCTGCAGCCCGCCCACGTCCTCGACGCCCGACGTGAGGCGGACCGGGAAGCGCATGGGCACGACCTGGGCCAACGCCCGGCCTCGGTCCACGGCGTACACCGGGGGGCCGTACGCGTACCGCGGATCCCGGCGGTAGATGCGTCGCATCTCGGACGCCGTCAGGGTCCAGCCGAACGCGGTCGAGCTCAATCGGAACGCGTCCGTCGGATCGATCTCGTCGTACGACTTGATCTGCATGGGCTTGCGGCCTCTACGCGACCGCGGCGTCCACGGTCTCCCGGAACACCGCGGTGTGGCGGTCCACCTGGGCGCGCGTGGTCGCGGGGCACATGAGGGCCATGTTGTGGAAGGGAGTCAGCAGGATGCGGCGGTTCAGCGCCATGAGGTGCGTGAACCGCTCCAGGAGCCGGTCCTTCGCCGCGATCGCCTCCGCGCCGTTCCGCGGGGCCGTCTCCCGGAAGCGGTACTCCGCGCGCGCGCCGAGCTGGACCACGTGCCAGGGGAGGCCCGCGTCCTCGATGGCCTTCCGCACGCCGACCGTCCATCGCGTGGCCAGGGGGATCATCCGATCGTACGCCTGCTTCGTGATCACCTTCTCCAGGGTCGCACGCATGGCCGCCAGGGCGAACGCGTTCCCCGTCAGGGTGCCCCCCAGGCCGTTCACGCCCGTCGTCTCGGCGAGCATGTTCGCGATCGTCTTGTCGAAGATCTCCTGGCTCGCGCCGAAGGCGGCGGCCGGGATGCCGCCCGCCACGGGCTTGCCCAGGGTGACCATGTCGGGTTCGAGCCCGTGGGCCGCCGTGTACCCTCCGGGTCCCGCGCACCACGTGTGCGTCTCGTCGATGATCCACACGGTGCCCGTGCGCCGGGTGAGCTCCCGTACCCCCTCGAGATAGCCCGGGTCCGGGAGGACGATCCCGCAGTTCGTCAGCGCGGGCTCCATGAGCACCGCGGCGATGTCCCGCGGCGCGAGGGCCGCCTCGAGCATGGGCAGATCGTTGAACTCGATCACGCGCGTCGTGAGGTCCGGGTCCACGGGAGGCGGCATGGCCCCTTCCCGGGGCACGACCTTCCCGTCCAGGAAGCGCACGAGGGCCTCGTCCACGGTCCCGTGGTAGCAGCCGTTGAAGACGAGGATCTTGCGGCGGCCCGTGGCCTCCCGGGCCATGCGCAGGGCGAACCGGTTCGCATCCGTCGCGGTCATCGCGATTTGCCAGTAGGGGACGCCGAACCGCCTGGCCAGCTCCCGGCCCACGGCGATGGAGTCCTCCGTGGGGAGCATGGTCGTGATGCCCTTCCGCATCGCGCGCGCCGCGGCCGCGACCGTGGCGGGCGGCGAATGGCCGAACATGGCCCCCGTGTCGCCGAGGCAGAAGTCGATGTACCGGTGCCCTTCGACGTCCGTGATCGTCGCGCCGCGGGCCTCCTGCATGAACAAGGGGAAGGGCCCGGGCCACTCCACCATCCAGTTCATGGGAACGCCGCCGATTAGGGTCTTCTTCGCGCGCTCGAACAGCTTCCGGGACTTCGGGTGTTCGCGGACGAAGCGCCCCTCCTCGTCCGCCAGGATGTGCTGGAGCTGGGTGCGGTCGACGCTCTTCATGCCATCTCCCCCGCGAGGTGCCGGACGACATGGCGGCGGGGGCTCATAGAGTCTCTCCAGAAACGCGCGCGGGGAGGGGGATTTGAACCCCCGGGCGCAGAGCGCACTGGATTAGCAATCCAGCGCCCTACCAGGCTAGGCGATCCCCGCAGGCACGCGCCCATCGGGATGCCGCTATAAACGTTTTCGGCCCGGGCCCTCCCGGCGGGGACCGTGATGCTTCGGTCTGGCGGCACGTCTCTCCCCGAATCACCGCGGGTCGGCCTCGCGGAGCGAAAAGGAAAAACCCCGTGCGCCCCTATAGGTCGGCATCCCCAGCCGCGCGGACACCCCGGAGGTGATGCCCTGATTCTGGTATCGAATCGTCTGCCGGTCACCGTCTCCCGACGACGCGGGCGTCTCCACGTGGAGCCCTCGACGGGCGGGCTGGCCGTGGGCTTGGACGCCTTCTACCGGGAGCATCACGCGCGCTGGGTCGGGTGGCCGGGCGACATCTCGGAGTCCTCCCGCCGCGCGGTGACCCGGAAGCTCCGGACCGAGTTCGCGTGCTATCCCGTGTTCCTGCCGCGGGAACTCGGCCGGCGGTACTACGCGGGATTTTCCAACCGGACCCTGTGGCCGCTCTTCCACTCGTTCCCCATGTACGCGCGGTACGACGAGGAGGACTGGGAGGCCTACCGTCGGGCGAACCGGACGTTCGCGGACCAAGTCGCGGGCCTCGCGAGCCGCGACGAGGTCGTCTGGGTCCACGACTACCACCTCATGCTCGTTCCCAGGTATCTCCGGGAGAAGCAGCCCGACGCGAAGATCGGCTTCTTCCTCCACATCCCGTTCCCTCCCTACGGCGACCTGCGCCAGCTGCCCTGGTGCCGGGAGATCGTGGAGGCCCTGCTCGGCGCGGACCTCATCGGCTTCCATACGTTCGACGACGCCCAGGCCTTCCTGAACTCCGTGCGGCGGCTCCTCGGCCTGGACAACGAGCTGGGGCAGCTCGTCGTCGGGCACCGGATCGTCCAGGTCGACGTGTTCCCCATCGGGGTGGACTTCCGTCGCATCGCGACCGCGATCCGGGCCGACGGCGCAGTGGCTCGCGAACGCCGGCTGCGGGAGGGGATCGGCGCCTCCAAGCTCGTGTTCTCCCTGTCCCGCCTCGACTACACGAAAGGCATCCCGCAGGCCCTCCGCGGGGTCGCCACGCTCCTCGAGACGAAACCCGAGTGGCGCGGCCGGTTCGTCTACCAGCTCGTGGTCGTCCCCTCGCGCGAGATCGTCGAGCGGTACGCGGAGGAGAAACGGGAGATCGATCGGCTGTGCGGGGAGATCAACAGCCGCTACGGGACCTTCCAGTGGACCCCCATCCGGTACATCTACCGGTACCTGGACTTCGAGGAGCTCGTCGCCCTGTACCTGGCTTCCGATGTGGGCCTGATCACCCCGTTGCGGGACGGGATGAACCTCGTGGCCAAGGAGTACCTGGCGGCCAAGGACGACCTGCACGGCGCCCTGGTCCTCAGCGAGATGGCCGGGGCCGCGCGAGAGCTCCACGAGGCCCTGATCGTGAACCCCAACAGCGCCGTGGAGGTCGCGGACGCCCTTCGGCGCGCGCTCGAGATGCCCGAAGCGGAACAGATCCGCCGGAATCGGCTCATGCGTTCCCGCCTCGAGCAGTACGACATCCAGCGGTGGGCGGGACACTTCCTCGAGCGACTCGAGGAGGCCCACGCCCTCTCCGGTACCCTGGCCGTGCGGATCCTGACGCGGGCGGACCGGGAGGCCCTGGTCGCCGCGTACGCCCGCGCGGGGCAGCGGCTTCTGCTCCTCGACTACGACGGCACCCTCGTCCCGTTCGCGCCGAGCCCCGCCGAGGCCGTCCCGTCGGCAAGGGCGCTCGAGGTCCTCCGGGCCCTCTCGGACGTCCCGGGCAACCGGGTCGTGCTGATCAGCGGGCGCCGGAAGGACGACCTCGGCGCGTGGTTCGGCGACCTCAAGATGACCCTGGTCGCGGAGCACGGGGCCTGGGTCCGGCGCCCGGGGCAAGAGGGCTGGGAGGCGACGATCCCTCTGGACGTTCGCTGGAAGGAGCGGGTCCGCCCCATCCTCCAGAGCTTCGTGAACCGGATCCCGGGCTCGGCCATCGAGGAGAAGGAGACGTCCCTGGTGTGGCACTACCGCCGGGTGGACCTGGACACGGGCAGCCTCGCGGCCCGCGAGCTGATCGACACCCTGACCAACCTGACCGCGAACCTGGAGCTGGTCGTCCTCATCGGGAACCGGGTCGTCGAGGTCCGCAGCAGCAAGGTGAGCAAGGGGAGCTTCTTCCAGACGCGACTCGCCCAAGAGCCCTGGGACTTCATCCTGGCCATGGGCGACGACTGGACGGACGAGAGCCTGTTCAGCGTCCTGCCTCCGGGCAGCTTCTCCGTCCGGATCGGGCTCAGCGCGTCGAGCGCCCGCTTCAACGTGGAATCGGCGGAGGACACCCTCCAGATCCTGGAGCGTCTCCGCGACGCGAGCTGACCGCCGTTCCTCAGGCGACACGGGTCGTACGTACCACAGATTGAAAAGGCGGACGGGGGCCGTTTAGGTAAGCCGAAAGCACAGGCGGCTCGACGAGGGGATGCCCGTGGCCTGGGAAACCGAGGAGGCGCCGAAGCCGGGGATCACGCGACGGCAATGGGTCCGCACGGGGCTGATGGCCGCGGCCTTCGCCGCCGGCGCAGCGGCCACGGGAACCGGCGTGCTGGTCCTGCGCGAGTTCCTGCCCCCTCCCCGTCCGGCCCCCGGGACCATCACGGAGTCGCTCCTGTACACCGCCTTCCCGACCTCCCAGTGGTGGAACGACAAGGCGAACACGCCGGTGAAGGTCACGGACTTCGATCTCTGGGCCGGCGCCACGGCGGTGTGGCGGGGCCTCTTCGACGACTCCGGGACGCTCGTGGCCGGAACCGGGTACCCCGTCCTCGTCCTCCGGGTGCCTCGGGTCGACACCTATTACGCCCTGCCCGATCCGCTGCCGTGGATGCTGGGCGAGGGGTTCGCCCTGGCGTACGACGACCCCGCGCGCGACATCCGCATCGTCGCGGGCTTCGACCGCTGCACGCACCTCTGCTGCTTCCCCGGCTGGCACGTGGTGTCGAATCCGCCCCCGAGCCGGGACTACGCGGTCCCCCCGCCCACCTACGACGTCTACCACGAGGACCCGATCTACTGCATCTGCCATGGGTCCCAGTACGACCCGCTCCTGCAGGTCGTCAACGTGAACCCGCACGTGACGCCCGCGATCAACTACATCGGGTGCATGCGGGTGCACGGTCCCGCGCCCCGGGCCTTGCCGATCATCTGCGTGAAGGAGCAGGGCGGAGCCCTCGTCGGCGGGATGGCCGACCCGCGCTGGTACATCTACTGTTGAGGTGGGAAGGGTGGCATCGGGAACGTCGGGATCGCTCCGGGAGGACAGCCGGCGGACCGTGTTCGGGTGGATCAAGACCCGCTTCCCCACGGTCCCCTGGTCCGATCTGACCCGCAAGGCGCTGGAGACGGACCAGCGTCAGATGCCGCGGAGCCATGCGGAGAAGTATGAGCTCAAGACGATCTGGTACTGGTACCCGCTCTACTGCTTGGGCGGGATCTCCTTCGTCGCGTTCATCATCCTCACGATCACGGGAATCATCCTCGGCTTCTTCTACGTCCCCAACGGCGCGTATTCGTACACGTCGACGGGCGGGCTGACCAACGAGGCCTACCTGTCCATGAACCGGATCATGTACGACATCCCGTTCGGCTACATCATCCGCGGGATGCACCACTGGGCCGCGCACATCATGATCGCGGCCGTCTTCCTCCACATGTGCCGGGTCTACTTCACGGGCGCGTACAAGAAGCCCCGGGAGCTGAACTGGATCATCGGCGTGGTCCTCCTGCTCCTCACGATCCTCTTCGGGTACTCGGGGTACCTCCTTCCCGCGAACGATCTGAGCGAGGGCGCCGTGAACATCGGGATCGAGATGACCCGCGCCTCGCCGGTCATCGGGGACCAGCTCGCCACGATGCTCTGGGGCAGCACGAGCACCCTGTCCGGCTATTACATCCTGCGCTGGTACTGGATTCACGTCTTCATCTTGCCCTTCGTGGGCGTCGGCCTCATGATCGTCCACATGGCTCTCGTCTGGATCCAGGGGGTCGCCGAGCCGCACTGAGGTGGGTCATGGAGATCGAGAAGGTCAAGGAGAAGCTGATGGAGGGCCGGCCGGGCTTCACCCGGCAGTACGGCCCCAGCCGTTCGGACCACCAGCCCGGGATCCCGTTCTTCCCCCAGGAGGTCACGCGGGACGTGGTCGTCACTTTTCTCCTGACCGCGATCATCTTCTTCCTGACGGCGGCCGTAGTGCCCTCCCTGGGCCCGCCGCGGGCGGAAAACCTCTCCGAGCTCATCGTGCCGGACTGGTACCTCCTGTTCTCGTGGGGCTTCCTCAAGATCGGTGACCTGTTCCCCCAGTTCATCCTGGCCGCGGGCACGCCGCTGGAAACCCAGTTCAACGCGGCGTTCTGGGGCGACATCCTGAGCGGCATCCCAATCATCTTCCTCGTCGTCCTCCCGTTCATCGACCGCGGACGTGAAGCGCGCCCCGCGAAGTCTCCCTTCCGCTCCGCGTTCGGCGTGTCCTTCCTGTTCGTCTTCATCTTCTGCGCCTCCCTGTATGCCATCCGCGAGGTGATCGAGCAACGGTGGCAGAGCCCCTCGGGCGCCTCGCTCTTCCCGGACGACACGCTGAAGTGGTTGTTCATCGTGCCGCCCCTGCTCGCGTTTTTCGCCACGTACGTCGCCCTGCGGCGCTTGGGGTTCGCGCCCATGCGGAAGTGGCTCGT
>DUJI01000144.1 GCA_013329855.1 Thermoplasmata archaeon
CCCGCCCGCCCGGTCCGGGCCGAGACGCGCGAACCGGCGCCGGACCCAGGCGGGCATCGCATTGAGCATGACCTGGCCCGCCGAGGTCGAGGGTTCCGCGAGGGCCGCGGCCACGAGGCCGAAGTTCGCGAAGATGTACATGGAGGTCATCCGGGCGCACATGGGCATCTGGTTGCCGTTGATCCACAGACTGCGGTACCAAAGCTGGTGGCACTGGATGTCCCCGAACGTGTACACGGCGCGCGGGTAGATCCACAGGGTCTGCCAGATGGCCTCGTAGTTGAGCTGGTTCGCGCCGCCGTAGTGGTAGGCCACGACGGGATACTGCGCGTACGGCCACGCGAACGTCCCGGGCGCAAGGATGGCGGGCGCGATGAAGAACGACGCGCACCAGAAGAGGTTCAGGAGCAGGAGCCCGAACAGGGGCTTGCTCCAGAGGAGACGCTGCCAGACCCAGGAGGCCACGTCCGTGAGACGGCCCCATTCGGAGATAAACGTTTGCCGGGACGCTCTCCTTCGGTGGACCGAAGCGGTCTCCCAAATGGGAAAGGGGAGGGGACCGCCAGGTCACTTCGCGAACTTGGCGGGGTTCTTCTCGAACGTCGACTTGCATCCCGGGCTGCAGAAGTAGTACGTCTTCCCCTGGTACGTCGACGTGCCGGCGGACCGCTTCTCGTCCACCATCATGCCGCACACGGGATCTTTGGCTGCCATGGTTCACCTCCTGGTCGTCCGACCTCTTGTACATGTTCCATTCTCAGATCCGCGGGCGGAACCGCCGCAGGGCCATCGAGTTCGCCACGACGGACACGGAGCTGAAGCCCATGGCGGCGCCCGCGTAGATGGGGTCTAGCAGGATGCCGAACCCGACGTAGAGGAGGCCCGCCGCGAGGGGGATCAAGGCCGTGTTGTAGCCGAACGCCCAGAACAAATTCTGGCGGATCTTCCGGACCGTGCTCCGGCTCAGCTGAATCGCCGCGACCACGTCCCGCAGATCGTCCTTGATGAGGACGATCCCGCCGGCCTCCATGGCCACGTCCGTCCCGCTTCCGAGGGCGATGCCGACGTCCGACTGGGCCAGGGCCGGCGCGTCATTGATTCCGTCGCCCACCATGGCCACGACCTGGCCCTGTTCTTGCAGCTCCTTGACCTTCTGCGCCTTCTGCCCCGGCAGGACCTCCGCGATCGCCGCATCGAGACCCAGCTGACGCGCGATCGCATCCGCGGTCCTCCGGTGGTCCCCGGTGAGCATGAGGACCTGGATGTTCATGGCCTTCAGGGCTCGGATCGCCTCGGCGGCATGCTCCTTGACCGTGTCCGCCACGCCGACAACGCCGACGGCCCGTCCGTCCACGGCCACGATCATGGCCGTCTTCCCGGCCGCCTGGAGCGCGTCGAGGGCCGGTGCCACGGCCGCGGTGTCGACCCCCTCGCCCGCCATGAGCTTCAGGTTCCCCACGAGGACCGGGTGCCCCGCTACCCGCGCACCGAGCCCCATTCCGGGGGTGGTCACGTAGTCTTGGGGATCGGCGAGGGCGAGCTTCTCTTCCTGCGCGGCGCGGACGATCGCTTGGCCCAGGGGATGCTCGGACCCCTGCTCTGCGCTGCCTGCATATCGCAGGACCTCTTCGCGGCTCATCCCCGTCAGGGGCACGACGTCCGTGACCGACGGCTGGCCCTTCGTCAGCGTGCCCGTCTTGTCGAAGACCACCGCGGTGAGCTTGTGCGCCTTCTCGAGGTATTCGCCTCCCTTGATGAGGAGGCCGTTCTCCGCTCCCTTCCCTGTGCCGACCATGATCGCCGCAGGCGTCGCGAGGCCGAGGGCGCAGGGGCATGCGATGATGATGACGGCGATGAAGATCGTGAGAGAGAACGGGATGGGCTTGCCGAAGGCGAGCAGCCAGACGAGGGCGGAGCCCGCTGCAATGGAGATGACCGCGGGCACGAAGACGGAGGCGACCTTGTCCGCGAGGCGTTGGATGGGGGCCCGGGCCACCTGCGCGTCCTCCACGAGCCGGATGATCTGGTTCAGGGTCGTGTCGGCCCCGACCTTCGCGGCCCGCGCCCGGAGGAAACCGGTCTTATTGATCGTCGCACCGATCACCGTGTCCCCGGTCTTCTTGTCGACCGGGATGGATTCGCCCGTGATCATCGACTCGTCGAGCGCGGAGGCGCCCTCCAGGATGATCCCGTCCACCGGGATGCGTTCCCCGGGCCGCACGACGAAGACATCCTCCAAGTGGACCTGCTCGACGGGGATCTCCTCTTCCTTCCCATCTCGCAGGACGCGGGCCGTGCGCGGAGCGAGGTCCATGAGCTTTCGGATCGCGTCCCCGGCGCGCCCCTTGGCGATCTCCTCGAAGTACTTGCCGAGCAGGATCAGGCCGATGATCGCCGCCGCGGTGTCGTAGTAGGTCGCCGGGTTGGCGACGGCCACGCCGAGGTACGGCAGGAACGTGATCAGGGTGCTGTACACCCAGGCCGCCGTCGTCCCCATGGCGATGAGCACGTCCATGTTGGCGCTCTTGTTCCGAAGGGCGTCCCAGGTCCCGCGGTAGAACCGCCAGCCGGCGATGAACTGGACCGGCGTCGCGAGGACGAAGAAGAGCAGGTTGACGGGCCCGTCGAGTCCTGCGAGCCACCATCCGAGACTCATCCCGAACGCCACGACGGCCATGGGGATGCCGATGGCCAGGCTGAAGAGCGAGAGCCGCGCCAGCCTCTTGATTTCCTTCTCCGGCGCAGTGAACGTCTCGAGGCACGTCTCGGAACAGAAGTAGTATGTGCGGCCGCGGACCACGGCGGTCAGCTTGGACGTCCCCTCGTCCACATACATGCCGCAAACCGGATCCGTCGCCATAGGGATGTCGTCCTGCCTCTCGGGTCACCTCGTCGAAGATCTCGGTGGGTCATCCCCGTTGCGCTTAACATTTGTAAAGCGACGCGTAAAGCCCTTTGCATCTTGGCGGGTAGCCGAGGAAGGCACATTCGCCCACCCCTCCCCCCCGAAGGCCCATGCCGCCCGATGTCCATGGTGACGTGTCCATGGCCTACGACGACCTGAAGGACTTCGAGGGGGAGACGTACTCCGGCATGGCGGTGGGCGGACGCCACGTGTGGCGCTACACGGACGCCGTGTGGCGCGAGGTCAAGGTCGCGCCCGACCGCTGGGACTTCACCCTGAGTTCCGTGAAGCGTCGGGACGAGCCCTCGCCGCCAGGCTCGGGCGTCCCCCCTCTGACGGAGTACCACTGGTACGTCCTCGCGCACCAATGGGTGCGGAAGGTCGACGCGGACAGCTACCGCACGTTCATGTCCGGCGAGAAGTACAAGCTGGCCCACAGGCGGCCGCACTGGCGTGCGTGGAGTGACGAGTATCCCGGAAACCTCGCCTCGAGGGACGCCGTGGCGGCCATCCTGGAGTGCCGCCTCGAACGGCTGCGTGCGGAGACGGAGCCGCGAACCCTGTGGGCCCGCGCGGCTCCATGAACGCCCGGGATCAGCGGTACATGTCCGAGGGCGGCGTGCCCTCCTTCGGCGTCGCGGGCGCGGCCTGCTGCTTCAGCCGCTGGAGGTACTCCTCGAGCTGGCGCGCCTGCTGCTGGAGCGGCCCCAGGTCCACCGTGACGTCCTCGAGGAGCTCGTCGAGCGCGTGCACCAGGGAGACCGCGGCGTGGGCGTCGGGCAGATCCTGACGCGCCTCGGCCAGGAGGGCGATCACGTCCACGTTGCGCCACCGCCCCTCGTTCAGGAGGACGCCCGCCACCCCCGCGATCATGCCCGTCTCGAGCTGCGGGATCTCGTGGGTGTCCAGCTGCTTCCGCGCCGCGTCCGTGCTTCCGACGCCCCAGACGTTCGGCTCCTCGGTCCTGGGGCCGTCCCCGTCCATGGGCAGCCCCTCCAGGGAGATGATGCGCCGGATGCCCTCCTTCTTGGCCCAGTCCATGAGGGCGTACGCCACGGGCCGGTGGATCCGGGTAGGGAGGGGCATCTCGCAGATGAAGATGGCCAGCTTGTGCCCCGGGCTCGCATACACCCGCGCGGGGAACTTGGGCTTCTTCGCGTAGATCATGGAGACCGACGGGAAGTCCTCCGACTCCAGGGCGCAGACCTGGTCGACGGGGAGCATCTGGATCAGGTACGTGGTCGAGATCGTGCTGACCAGGCCGACGCTCGGGAACGCGGCGACGATCGTGCCGCCCTTCAGGTCGACCTCTTTGAGGGTGCGTATCTCCACGCCGGGCATAGAGAAACCTCGAATGCGAATGCGGAGGGGTGCGTAAGTAGTTTGGGCATGGAGCTCAGAGGGCTTCCACGGCCTTGACCGCCTCGTCGATCTCCTTGGCGAGCTTGGCCTTGGCGGCCGGGTCGTGCCACAGGTACGTCAGGTCGGGCCGCGTGCGCCGGCAGATGTCGAGCATCTCGTCGATGCTCGTGCTGCGGAGGACCTCGAGGACCACGGGTCGATAGGCCCGCAGTTCCGTCGCGTGGCGCCGCACGACGTCCGAGTACAACCAGAGCTCGCCCTTCATCCAGCGCTCCACGAAGCCGCGGGAGAGCGGCCGGACGCGCCTGGCGACCTGCTTCTCGAACGCTTCCCTGGCGAGTTCGAGGAGCAGCCGGTGTTCGGATTCCTGCTCGGTCGCCGCCACGTCGCGGCCCATGGACGCGGTGGGAAATAGACCTTCGGGTTTCCCCCGCCTGGGGCTAGCTCTCTGCCTTCTTGTGGAACACAAAGAGGGTCAGCACGAGAAGCACGGCCACCCAGAGGACAGCCGCGCCCACGACGGTGGCTGTGGACACATATCCAATCGGCACCAGACCCGAGTACCCACCCGACGACGGAATCGCGAGGAACACCAGCATCGAGAAGAGCGTGTTGGGGTCGAAGAGCTGGAGCACGACGAGCGTGCCGTACGTGCCCGGGTTGAAGAAGCTCCCTCCTGAGCTGAAGAGGACGAACGTGGTGACGAAGGAGAAGAACAAGTTGAAGAACAGCCACAGGACGACCCCGAAGACCACCGCCGTGCCGACGCTTTTCGCCACGGTGGAGAAAAGCAGCATCAGGAGGGTGTACACCGCGACGAGGAAGAGGCTCGAGGCCACGACCGCTACCACAAACGTCCCCGTGGGCGCCTTATCTGAAACCGCGGTGAGGATGCCGACCCCCGCGAGGAGGACGACCGTCACGGGGAGTGCGACGGACGCAAACGCACCCAGGAACTTCCCGAGCAGAATGCCCTCGCGGCGCACGCGCTGGGCCAGGAGGATCTCGAGGGATCCCTGGGCTCGCTCGCGCGCGACAGCGTCGAAGGAGATTGCGATCGCGGCGATAGGCAACAGCAGCCCGAAGAACGTGGTGACCGTGAGGAGCACGACATCCGCGCCGTTCTGGTACGTCGGCCCGGCATTCGTGTTCCCCATCACCATATACGACTCCTCGTACCCGTTGTACGTGATGCGGACCGTCTGGGGCCCGGGCGCCAGCGAAGTGCTGAAGAATCCGTTCGCATCGGGATGGCCCTCGGAGGTGTCGTTGAGGTATACGTTCGCACCCGTCGCGGGATAGCCCGTTGTCGTGAGCACGTGAGTGTAGAAGATTGTCACCGAGCCGGTCGGTCCGATGGTGGAACTCGTGCTAATCGCGCCGAGCGTGAAGGTCCGGTTAGAGAGGGTCTGATCGAAGGACACATAGGTCATGCCCATGAGATAGGCCCCTCCAGACTCAGATTGGAGAACGAATGAGGTGTTGCTGGGGAAGCTCGTCCCGAGGTCGGCCGAAGCCCAGCCCGTACTGTTCGTGGTCAAGTTCTCGATGAGCGTACGGGTCCCTCCCCCGTACGGCTCGAAGCTTGCATTGTACAGCGAGAGCAAAATCCCCGCCATCGGTGTCCCTCGGACATCCGCAACCCAGACGATGACCAGGTAATGGGTCCCGTCAGTTTCGTTTCGGATGGCGGGGTGCCCGAAAAGGTAGGCAGAGTTGGTGAACCCCATTGTGGGCGACTGGGAGAGACCGTACGACGCGCCGAACACGAGGAGGGCGAAGAGGACGATGAGGATGATGAGCCGCGGGCTCTTCAGATGGGACCAGAACTCCATCCACCCCACCCGCGCGGTCCCAACGAAGGGATTCCCAGTCATATCGGCCCGCCCCCGAAGAAGGACATGAACGCCTCCTCGAGCGTCGCCTCGGTCGGCCGGACGGCCCGAAGCCGGACATGGTTGGTTACGAGCACACGCGCGACCTCGTCCGCGATGTCCGCGCCCGACTCGGCCTCGACCCGGATGCCGTCCGGGAGCTGATACACCATCCGGACCTTCGGGATGGCCATGAGCTGCTGGACGACGGGCTGCGACGGGATGTCGCACTCCACCTCCACGCGCACCAGCGCGCTTGCGCCGATCCGCTGACGCAAGGCCGTCATGCGGTCCACGGCGAGCATCTTCCCCTTGTGGATGATGCCCACCGTCGTGCACGTTTGCTCGACCTCGGAGAGGATGTGAGAGGACAGGAAGATCGTCTTTCCCTCGCCCTGGAGTCTCTTCACGAGGTCGCGGAAGAACCGGATGCCCTGGGGGTCGAGGCCCCCCGCGGGCTCATCGAGAAGGAGGATGGGCGGGTCGTGGACGAGCGCCTGGGCCATGAGCAACCGGCGGCTCATCCCGTGGGAGTACGTCTTCACCTTCCGGTCCGCGGCCTCCTCGAGGCCGAGTTCCTTCAGGAGCGCCCTCGCCCGGTCCTTGAGCCCTGAGCCGTCCATGTCTTGGAGGTGACCCCAGTAGACCAGGTTCTGGATCCCCGTGAGCAGCGGGTACGCCCCCGACTTCTCCGGCATGTAGCCGACGGATCCGCGTACCGCCATGGGTTCCTTGCGGACGTCATGGCCGCTCACGGTGGCCGTACCCGCGGTCGGCGAAAGCGTGGTGGCCAGGATCCGCAGCGTGGTCGTCTTGCCGGCGCCGTTCGGGCCCAGGAAGCCGAAGACCTCGCCCCTCGCCACGTCGAAATCGACACCCTGGAGTGCATCCACGCCACTCCGGAATCCGGCATATCGCTTGCGAAGTCCCTGGACGTGGATCGCCATCGGCGTCGGCACGAGCATCCCCTCGCGAAGCTGGCACCGGACCCGCTTCGGCCCCTACCGGGGCTGAGGATGCTTAAAACCTCTGTACGAGTCCTGAGGATTCGAACGGTCGACCTTCGAATCTCGGTTCCCGTCCCGGCGAGTCTCCCGCGGCCGCCTCGATACTCTGCCGTGCATCACCTGCCATTTAGGGGTAGTAAGTGTAATCAATACCCATGTGCCAAATTGCGCGGGGGCGGGTAGGTCGATTGACTCCAAGGGAGTCACTGAAGCGCGTGTCCCAACGGGCGCGGCGAACCGGCCGTGGCTTCTTCCGGACGACGCGCGGCGCGGGGGAATCACCGTGTACGCGGAGAACGAGCGGCTCGTGTCGGCCAAGGCAGGGGAAACCCTTCTCCTCCTCGGCAACGAGGCGATTGCCCGAGCGGCCATCGAGGCCGGCGTGGACCTCGCGGCCACGTATCCCGGGACGCCCTCCTCCGAGATCGGCCTCGTCCTCGACGACGTGGCCAAGGACGCCGGTCTCCAGTTCCAGTACGCGGTGAATGAGAAGGTCGCCATGGAGGTCGGTGCCTCCGCGGCAATCGGCGGCCTCAAGTCCCTCGTCTTCATGAAGCACGTGGGCATGAACGTCGCCGCGGACGTCCTCATGACCTTGGCCTACACGGGCGTCCGCGGCGGCATGGTCGTCGTGACCGCGGACGACCCGGGATGCCACTCGAGCCAGAACGAGCAGGACAACCGGATCTTCGCGAAGTTCGCGAACCTCCCGCTCCTCGAGCCGGCCACGGCGCAGGAGTGCCTCGACCTCACCAAGTTCGCCTTCGAGCTCTCCGCCTTCCTGGAACTCCCCGTGGTCGTCCGGACGACCACCCGGGTGAGCCACTCCCGCGGACCCGTGACCGTGGGCGACCGCGTGCCGCCCAAGGGCACGGCCCACTTCGACCGCGAGCCGAACCGGTTCGTCATGCTCCCCGCGAACGCGCGGGAGGGCCACAAGCGCGTCCTGCAGAAGATGCGTCTCGCCGAGGGCATTTCCGAGTCCACGCCGTTCAACCGCATCGAGGACCTCGGCAAGAAGGGCGACATCGGGATTATTGCCTCGGGTCCGGCGTACCTGTACCTCATGGAGTTCGCGGACGACCTCGTGGGCAAGGTCTTCAAGCTCGGGCTCACGAACCCCGTGCCGAGGTCGAAGCTGACCAACTTCCTCCGGGGCGCGAAGCGCGTCCTGGTCCTCGAGGTGCTCGAGCCCTACCTGGAGGACCAGATCCGCGCCCTCGCGAACGAGTTCGATATCCGCGTGGACGTGTACGGGAAGGCGCAGGGCCTCGTCCCGCGGACGGGCGAGCTGGACCCCGATCTGGTCGCGGAGGCCCTGGTCCGCCTGGACATGCTCGACCCGAAGACGGTGCAGCGGCTGCGGGACACGAAGCTCCCCAAGGTGCCCGTCCGTCCGCCGGTCCTTTGTCCGGGATGCGGCCACCGCGGCGTCGCGTACGCGGCGCGGCAGGCGTCCCGCCGCCAGGACGTCCTCTTCCCCGTGGACATCGGCTGCTACAGCCTAGTCGAGTACCCGCCCACGGCCACGGGGGACATCCTCCTCTGCATGGGCTCCTCCATCGGCACCGCGGCGGGCCTCGCGGCGACCACGGACAAGAAGATCCTCGCCTTCATCGGCGACTCCACGTTCTACCACGCGGGCATCCCCGCCCTGATCCACGCGGTGCACCAGGGGCTCACGATGACCGTGTGCATCATGGACAACGGCACGACGGCCATGACGGGCCACCAGCCCCACCCCGGGATCGCGTCGAAGGACCACCCCGCGGTGGACATGGAGGGTCTCGTCAAGGCGTGCGGCGTCCACAGCGTCGAGACATACGACGCGTACGACGTGAAGGCGCTGACCAAGGCGTTCCGCCATGCGCTGGATCGCGAAGGGGTCAGCGTGATCATCGCCCGGCACGAGTGCCGCCTCCTCGAGCTCCGCGACCTCAAGGCGAAGGGCGAGGCCCCTGTCCTGTATGAGGTCATCCCCGAGAAGTGCACGAAGTGCGGCTTCTGCATCGATGCGTTCGCCTGCCCCGCCCTCGTCCGCCTGGAGGACGAGGGCGTGATGATCGATCTGGCCCTGTGCAACGGTTGCGGCGTGTGCGCGGACGTGTGCCCGCCCAAGGCCATCGTC
>DUJI01000302.1 GCA_013329855.1 Thermoplasmata archaeon
TGGGGAGTACGGTCGCAAGACTGAAACTTAAAGGAATGGGCGGGGGAGCACCGAAACGGGAGGAGCGTGCGGTTCAATTGGATTCAACGCCGGAAAACTCACCGGGGGCGACCCTTGCATGAAGGCCAGGCTGATGACCTTGCTTGATTTTGGGAGAGGTGGTGCATGGCCGTCGTCAGTTCGTACCGTAAGGCGTTCTGTCAAGTCAGATAACGAACGAGACCCTCGCCTTTAGTTGCTAGTTCGTCCTCCGGGACGGGCGCACACTAAGGGGACCGCTGGCGCTAAGTCAGAGGAAGGAGAGGTCAACGGTAGGTCCGTATGCCCCGAATCCCCCGGGCAACACGCGCGCTACAAAGGACGGGACAATGGGCTCCCACCTCGAAAGAGGGAGGCAATCCCGAAACCCGTTCGTAGTTCGGACTGAGGGCTGTAACCCGCCCTCACGAAGATGGATTCCGTAGTAATCGCGTGTCAACATCACGCGGTGAATATGCCCCTGCTCCTTGCACACACCGCCCGTCAAGCCACCCGAGTTGAGCCTGAGTGATGGTGTCGTTCTTGCGGCGCTAGAACTTAGGTTCAGCAAGGAGGGCTAAGTCGTAAAATGTGTGTTGCGACTCCGGATCCGTAAGGAACCGGAACAAACCTGGCTATATGCGGGAAACTCCGAGTATCCCCGAGTACCGCGCACGCCGTAACAACGCGGTAACAATCTCGAGGTGCGGACAATCCGCAGGGAAGGCCGATCTCACGGAGGTCGGAACCCTCAGAGACTGCACGCCGGGCTCCGACGCAAGGCGCGTCGGATGATGATACAGTCCACGCCCCATGGCGACATGGGGAGCACGTGAACAAGGTATCTGTAGGGGAACCTGCAGATGGATCACCTCCTAAGCTATCTCAAGGAGGCCTTGGCAAGGTAGAGAAGGGCCTCGGCCGTCGATTGCGAGCGTCTAATCCACCCCCTTTTATTCGGTCGTGAGGGAGTGCCACTTTCGCTGTCCTCTCGGCTCGCTCTTCAAGCTCGCCCACTGCATCCACCGGTCAATGAACGGTCCTCGGATCGGCAATTGCCGCTCCTATCTCCTAGGGGCGATGCACGATGGGACGATCCACGGTTCCACCATCCGCATCTGCCAGAAAGAGGAGTCTTACGTGGCGATGATCAAGGGGTTGATTATGGGCTCGGGGGGGCGAGCTTGGACATACAGAGAGGGAAAGTTGCGTACATTGTTTGTTGTCGAGTTCTCCCGTTCCTTCTTGAAGGGCCACCGGACGCTCACGGCTCAGGATTCCATCCACTACGCGCGCGGCTTCTTCGATGCCGAAGGCGGGGTTCCTTCCGATACTGGAAGCTATCCCTACATTTATTTCGCCCAGAAGGACCGAGCCGGCCTTCAGGCTCTGCGAAGCATGCTCCAAGAGCTCGGAATTGGGTGCGGGGCGATGCACTGTCCCAGCAGGCGGGCCGATCCTGAGTACTGGCGGTTCTATGTCAGCCGTGAGTCCCATGCCCGATTCGCCAGAGTCGTCGGGTCTTGGCATCCCCGGAAGGCACCCATTGTCCAGGCGATGATTCAGAAGAATGCGAAGGGCGGAAGGGCGCCTATCGGTTCTCCGGCATCTCCTGGATCAGCGCGTACCGGTTGTCATCGGGGTCGAAGAACTCCGCGTCAATCCCACCCCAGTCGGCCTTCGCGGCCTTCCGGCGGAACCGCACGCCGCGGCTGAGGAGATGGTCCTGCACGCCGTAGATATCCTTCGTGGAGAACATGATGGACGTGTTCTCGCCAATGTGGGCCATGTCGTTCTCGAAGTCCTTCGCGTCCTTGTAGAACTCCGGGCTCGGGGTGAATGGCGCGAGCGCGGTGCCCTCCGGCGAGAGCCGGTACTCCGTCATCCCTTCCTGGGGGAGCTTCTTGCTCCTCATGCCCAAGGTCTTCGCGAAGAACTCGCCCGCCCGGTTCGCGTCGCGGGAGGCGATTGTGACGAACTCCAGGGAACGCAGGCCGGCACGACGCACCTTGGGCCTCGGTTGCTCGAACACGAAGAGGGCGTTGCCATCCGGATCGAAGACCGTCGCCATGCCCTCCTCCGCCGGGCCCTCCACCCGCACCCCCTTCGTTTTGAGGGTCTCGATCGTCTTCTCCAGGTTCGTCGTCATGAATCCGATCCCCGTGACCCCGCCAATCTGCTTGACCACGTTCTCGTAGTCCTCGCCCCACATCTCCGGCGTGGGCTGCCAGAGGTTCAGGCTGGCGTCCTTCCCGCCCTTCGTGGCGCCGAGGGCCAGGTAGCCCATCTTGGGGATAGAGGCCCGGACCGCCAGCCCGAGCTTCTTCGTGTAGAAGTCCTTCGCCTTCTTCTGGTCACGCACGAACACACCGACGTGGCTTAGCGACTCGATCTTCGCCAACGACGACCGCTTCCCCCGAGTCGATGGACTAGGCTTTCGCGGCGGTTAAACCTCTCGCGATGCCGCGCCAAAGGGCTAAGTCCCTGAGCCCCTTCCCGCCCGCGACCATGCCGGAACCTGCGCCCGCGTCCTCCAATCGGCCCTGGCACACCCTGCCCGCTTCGGAAACGGCGTCCGCGGCGCAGGCCGATCCCGAGAGGGGTCTCTCGTCCGAGGAGGTCCGAGCGCGCCTCGCCAGGTCCGGCCCCAACCGCCTCCGCGAGGAGGAGCACGAGGGGTTCTGGGAGGAGTACCTGGAAGAGCTCACGGAGCCCATGATCCTCCTCCTGCTCGTCACGGGCGTCCTGTACTCGATCCTCGGCACGATCGAGGACGCGGTCACCATCTTCGTGATCATCTTCACGCTCGTGGCCGTCGAGGTGGTCAACGAGCAACGCGCGGGCCGGGCCATCCACGCGCTCCGCGAACTGGCGGAGCCCACGGCCGCGGTGCTCCGCGACGGGAAGCGGCAAGAGGTGCCCGTGGAGACCGTTGTCCCGGGCGACCTCCTCGTCCTCGAGGCGGGACGCCGCGTCCCCGCGGACGCGCGGCTCGTCGAGGCGGACCGCCTGGCCACCGCGGAGGCGTCCCTCACCGGGGAATCCGTGCCCGTGGAC
>DUJI01000195.1 GCA_013329855.1 Thermoplasmata archaeon
GCGGAAGATCTTGCCCTTGAGCGCGCTCTGACCACCCGCCAGGATGACGTGGTACTGCTCCCGGAGGACCTTCCGGAACTTCGCGTCGTCGACGGCCGGCGGGTACCTCGTTGCGGTGACCGTGTTGGAGGCGAAGCGCGCATCCGGGTACAGGTCCACGTCGATCGCCGCGTACGCGGCGCGGGCCGCCTCCCCGAGCTTCTTCGTCCGCGCGATGCGGTTCTCGAGGCCTTCCTCCTCGAGGAGGCGGAGCGCCTCCCGGAACGCGAGGAAGAGCGGCACGGCGGGCGTGTACGGCGTGTCCTGCTTCGCGAGTCCCTCCACGTGCGCCTTGAGGTTCGTGTAGAAGGACGTCTCCGAGTGCAACGACTCGACGGCGCGCCGGGACAGGGCGACCGCGGCGAGTCCCGCGGGGGCCGCGAGGCACTTCTGGGAGCCCATGACCAGGGCGTCGATCCCCCAGTCGTCGAAGTGGTTCTCCAGGCCGCCCACGGCCGTGATTCCGTCCACGAGGAGGAGCTTGTCGTGCTTCTTCACGACCTTCGCGATCTCCGCGATGGGGTTCGTGAGGCCCGTGGAGGTCTCGTTCCAGCAGACGGTGACCGCTTTGTACGCCTCGTCCGCCTCGAGGGCCGCGGCGACCCGCTCCGGGTCCACGGCCTTCCCCCATTCGAACGTGAGCGCGGTGGGCGTCGCGAAGACGCCGCAGAGGTCGTTGAACCGCTCGCTGAACTTGCCGTTGACCAGGTTGAGGACCTGGTCGTTCTTCCGGAGCAGACCGGAGACGGCGGACTCGAGCCCCGCGGTTCCGGACCCCGAGAGGATGGCGACGTCGCCCTTGGTTCCGAACAGGTACTGGACCCGCTCGCGGAGCTCGGTCAGGATCTCCTTGAACTCGGGACCGCGGTGGTTCAACGCGGGCGCGGCCATGGCCCGGAGCACACGGGGGTGCATCTTCACCGGGCCGGGAAGCATGAAGACGGTGTCCTCGGCATCGTACATGGCGGGCGAGCCAAGGGACCCGGCGACTTAAACGATTCGTCGATTCTTCTCACAAGGATTCGAGCCGGGTTCGCCGTCGCGCGGCGGGCCCGTGGAACCGAGGTGGATCCTACGCGAGTCCGCCGCGCGCCACAGGAAACGAAGTTTCTTTCCGTGAGAAACATCCAGGAAGCATTATATATCAACAGCCCGTTTCGCCGGACAAGCGTCGGTCAAACGAGGTCGTTTTGACCCCCGCAAGCAGACGATCCCCATGAAGGATGATACCGAGAAGATCACGCTCCGACTTCCGAAGCGGTACCTGAAGGCCCTCGACTTCCTCGTCGAGGTGGACGACTTCCCGAGCCGTTCCGAGGCCGTGCGCGCGGCGATCCGAGACCTCGTGTACTCCCGTGTGGAGCTCGTCACGGACAAGCTGAAGAGGATCCAGGAAGCCGAGAAATCGCTGGCCGACATGGAGTCGTTCAAGAAGGAATTCCTGCAGAAGTGAGAAGGGTCAGAAGGGATGGATGCCGCCGGAGGGTGACGCCGCCGCACGCCAGGATGTCACGATTACCTCCCCCCCAACTGGGTGGCCATCGCGCCACCCACTTTTCTTTTGAAGCTGGAACCTGACCGGTCTTCTCGCCTCTGAGAATCGCTCTCGAAAACCGGACTTGATATCCGTCTCGCCACGCCTATACCCCATGCCCTCCCGTGGCCGCGTCCGTGGCGACGACGACCGCGGCAGAGAACGTGGCCCCGGACGCGGAAGCCTTCGGGACCTCGGTCTCCCTGGCCTCTCAGTTCCGTCACTTCCTCTGGCTCTCCTCGGGCATGTTCAGCATGTCGGCCCTCTTCTTCGCGTTCCTGGACTACTGGACCCTCGGCCCCCAGGAACAGGCCGCGACGCACTTCGTCGCCGCGGTGGTCGCGGCCGCCCTCTTCGGGGTCGCGACGCTCCTGAAGTTCGGTCCCGACGTGGCGTGACGCGCGCGCCTCCCGCCCCGCGCCGAACGTTTATCTACGCACCCCTCCATCGCCGCGCATGTGGAGCGGGAGGTCTGGCTCCGAGCCGGGATGTTCGGCGCGATCATCGTCCTCGGCGCGGCCATCCTGATCACCCCCAGTCTCCTGGGCCGCACCTCGCCCCTGGACTCGCTCCCCGTGCTCATCGTGGCCATGAACCACAATCGGACCATGGTCATCGTGGACGTGACCGCCGCGGTCCAAGCGTACCTCTACGACAACATCACCCTCGAGGTGAAGCACACGAACCCGGACTTCTCCAACCGAACCCTGGAGGCCTACTCCCGGAACGACACGTACAACGTCCAGCTCGAGGTCCCCGCCAACGAGACCCCGTTCTACATCCACGCGAGGCTCATCGACCTCCAGGGGAACTACTTCGAGTACAACGTGACCATGCGGACCTTCAACGACCCGAACAACTTCTACAAGCTCACCATGGTGTTCAACTTCCCCGATGAGCCGACCACGGCGGCGCGGTACACGGTCCCGCCCTCGGACTTCCGCTGGCCCGTCCCGCGCCGAGGGATGATGCCATGAGGGTCTCCCGCTGGACGCTCCTGTGGCTCCTCATCGTGGGCGTGCTCGTGGCCATCTGGGTGGGCGTGCTCTTCCAGTGGATCACCCCGGGCAACCTGGTGACCTCGTTCCTGGGGTTCGTCTTCGGCCTCGTCGTGATCGCCATCCTCGCGATCATCGGCGCCGTGTTCCTCGGGATGGTCATCAGCCACCGGATCATGTCGGGCCAGGGCTTCACCCCCTTCGAGGAGGAGATGCTCAAGATGCGGCAGGAGGTCCGCGAGCTGCGGGACCGCCTGGACGACATCGCGGCCAAACTCGGTGCGCCCTCGGAGCCCAAGGACCGCTCCCGCTAGGCGAGCCGCTCGGGGCAGACGGACCGCCGGGAGCAGTGCACGCACTTCCCCGGGCGGTTGTGGTTGCGGTGGGCCTCGCCCTTCTCCGCGCACGCGCGCATCTCCCCCATCTTCTGGAGGACGAGCCGCCGGAGGTCCTCGTTGTACTCGATGTCGTGGCTCCCGTCCCCGTACCGGATGACGCCGTAGGGCGGGGCCTTCCCGTACTCCTCCTCCATGAGGAGGCAGTACGACGCGATCTGGAGGATGTGGGAGAACAGGGGGCCCCGGGGGGTGCGCCCCGTCTTCACCTCGACGGGGATGTGGATGTCCCCCTCCAAGAGGACCGCGTCGGGACGACCCGACAGCCCGTAGCGCTTGGCCACGAACAGCTTGGGCTTCTCGCGGGTCGAGTCCACGTACACGACGCGCCCCTCGGCCATGTCGTACTTCGCGCGGGTCGAGCGCGCGAGTTCCTGGGATCGCATGGACCGGTACAGGAAGCTGCTCGCGCCGATGAGCCAGGCCAGGGCGAGGGCCATGAACGCCTCCGCGAGCAGGGAGTTCACCACGCCGGGGACGGAGACCGCGGCGACGGCGAGGACCGCCGCGGCCATCGCGGAGACCAGGATGACGCGCTCGGAGAGGAACCGCTCCTGGCCCGAGGCGAGGTGCTCCGCGCGGTAGAGGAAGTACACGGAGGAGAGGAGCCAGATTAGGGAGATCGCGGAGAGGAGGCGGGCGATCTCCACGGCGAGGTTCACGACGAAGGCGACGCCGACCGTGGCGATGATCGTGGCCGCGATGGCGAAGTACATGACCCCCGTCTCCGCCTCGCGGGCCGTCGTCTCATGGGCCTCGATCCCCCGGAGGTCCTCCGAGACGCGGGAGTGCTGCTTCTCCCCCTCCACGATCTCCGGGCCCTCCTCGGGCGCCATCCCCCGGCTCAGCCACCAGCTCAGGGGGCAGTACCCGAACTTCTCGATGTCCGCGGCGGAGAGCAAGCCCGAGGGCGCCACGTCGAACCATCCCGGCGCGGGGCTTTAGACCTTTGTCCCTCCGTCTCAGTTTCCGCAGCGAGAGAGCCGAGGCCGCCGCGACGAACGCGTAGAGGGCGAGGACGAT
>DUJI01000305.1 GCA_013329855.1 Thermoplasmata archaeon
GGAGGGACCGGAGGGCGGGATAGATGGCACCCGGGCTGGGCTTGTAGAATCCATGGAAGCGCTCCTCGAGAGCCTTCATGACCTCGTACCCATGCATGGGTTTCTCCCGGAGTACCACCAGAAGGAGGCCCGTGAAGTCTCCCTTTGCGAGGAAGTGGTGGGTGCCGCCGAAGCCATCTTGGGAGGTCATGGGCCGTCGCGATATATCGCGATATACTTAAACATTTGTCTCAGAGTTAGGTCTCCCTGCATGCCCGGTCCCGATCCGCATCGGGCTGGGCAGTTTCTCCATACCATATGATTAAGAGCTCCCAGCCGAGTGCTCGATGGGCACCCGCCCTGCTAGGAGGCAGACCAAGCTTGGACGCACCCCTTCCCGGCACGGTCTCCGCGCGCGTCAGCGCCGCGGGGGCGTCCCCGGGCCGGCCGGATCCACGGGTTTCCGTGATTGTGCCCACCTGGAACGAGGCCAGCGCCCTGCCTTCCCTCTTGGAGTCCCTCCGTCGGCAGACGGTTCGAGAGTTCGAGGTCATCGTGGCTGACTCGGGCAGCACGGATGGGACGCAGCAGGTGGCCGCTGCGTTCGACGCTCGGTTTCTGCCGGGGCAGCGGAAGGGACCCGCGGAGGGGCGCAACCGCGGCGCGCGAGCCGCCCGCACGGACACCTTGGTCTTCGTGGATGCTGACTGTCTCCTCCCCCCGCAGCTCCTCGAGTCCATACTCTCCGCCCTCGACGACCCGGCCGTGGTTGGCGGCGCGACGCTGTTCCGACCCATCGATGGCACCGCGGCGGAACGGACCTTGTTTTTCCTGGCGAGCGCCTACCAGAAAGCGATGAACGTCTGGGGGTATCCCCACAACGCGGGTTTCTGCTTCTTCTTCCGAGGTTCCGCGTTCCAACGCCTGGCGGGCCTGCGGGAGGATCTCTTCCTGAACGAGACCCATGACATCGCCTTGCGGTCCCGCTCCATCGGAGGCTTCGTCAATCTTCCCGTGTACGTCGCCACATCCACTCGTCGCTTCCGGAAGCACGGGTTCGCAAGGACCGTCCTCCATGAGTATCTCGGCTCCACGTTGCTCTACTACGTGGCTCGGCACGCACCGCCCGCGTCGTTCCAACCCGAGCCCGTACGCTGAGGGCGAGGTGCACGTCTCCATCCTCCCGGGCTCCCGCCAAACTTGATATCCGGGGCGCGGGATGACCCGGGCCGCGGCCGCCCTCCTCGCGCGTTCCGCCAGGCGCGCAGCCGCCCGTCATCCAGGGAGGTCAGGGTCCATGAAGCTCCAGGGCACGTTCTCGGTGCATGCATCGCGGGAGCGTGTGTTCTCCTTCCTGCTGAACCCCAACGACCTCTCCGCGTGCATCGACGATGCCCACACGATCGACATCCTGGATGCCGACCGGTTCCGGGGCACCCTGCGGTCGGGCATCGGCCCCGTCAAGGGCAACTTCACCTGGTCGGCCACGGTCGCGGAGCGCGTCCCCGGAGAGCGCGCCCGGATCAAGGTCCACGGCTCCGGCATGGGGAGCGCCTTCGACATCGACGCGACGATCGAGCTCCACGAGGCGACGGGGTCCACAACCGCAGCGTGGCGTGCCGATGTGACCCTGAGCGGTACCCTCGCCAGTCTCGGCGCGCGGCTCATGCAGACCACGATCGACAAGAAGACGAATGCGTTCTTCAGCAACGTCCGTGAGCAGCTCGAAAGGGCCTAGACGCCCGAGCCCTGGGAGGCGGCTCAACCCGGCCGTCCTAGCGGGGTCCTGTCCTTCAGACCCGGTCCTCGGTTCACGAGCTCGGTCAGTGCCTCCTTGAGCGGGAGGCCCTCCTGGAGCTTTGCCTCCAGGGCACGGACCTGCTCCAGAGTGTCCACGTCGAAGAGGACGCCCGGATCGTCCACGGCAACTTCGAGGATCTCATCGGCCCGCTCGGCGAACAGCGCGCGGAAGCCCACATCCCCCGTGATCGAATCCACCGAGGCGGCCAGGCGGCGGTCCAGCAGGACCGGGTTCCCCCGCCGCCCTCGGAAGGTGGGGATCAGGATGCGGGCTTCGCCGCGGGCCCAGCGGTCGATCAAGGCGTTCAGGGTCGCGCTCGCGACGAACGGTTGGTCGGCCAGCACGACCAGGTAGGCCGCGGCCGACGGGTTGGCCGCCCGGAGCCCGGCTCGAAGGGAGGTGCTCATCCCTCCGAGATAGTCGGAATTGGTGACGACGCGTGCGGAACGGAGGTCGACCTCCCGCTCGACCACGTCGGCCGCGTGTCCCAGCACGACCACGCACTCGGAGACATGGGATCCGGCGAGCGTCTCCAGGACCAGGGCCAGGAGGGGCCGAGCCTGGATCCGGACCAGGGGTTTGGGCATGCCCATTCGGCCCGAGCGGCCGGCTGCAAGGACGATCGCGGACACCGGTGGGCTCGTCGGGACGGGTCCGGTCTGCGGGGCGGGAGGCCTTCGGTCCAACGGCGTACCATCCGCTGCGCGTGCCTAAAGGCTTCCGGAGGGCCCTGGGGTGTCGGCGGCCGGGACGGGCTATGGCCTGTGCGGCGCGTCCTTCCCGTACTTCGTGGCGACGACGTCCGCCAGGATGGCCAGGGCCAGCTCGGCGGGCGTCTGCGCTCCGATGTCCAAGCCGATCGGTGCATGGAGCCGCGCGAGGAACGAATCCGGGACACCCTGGGCCCGCAGCTCGTCCACGTCCCGCTTGAGCCGCGTCCGGCTCGCCAGAATTCCGACGAACCGCAGGTTCGCCCGGGATAGGGCTCCAAGCACGACCCCATCGCGTTCTCCCTTCGTCAGGACGACCACCGAATCGCGTTCGCCCAGGTCCAACGCCAAGGGGTCGATTTCGCTCGCCTTCACGAGGCGATCGGGCTGCTCCTGGAGCTGGGGCACCGGGTCGACGACCACGACCTCGAAGCCCAGGGCCTTGCCCAGGTGGATCAGGGCCTCCTCGACGTCGTCCTTCCCTCCCTGCCCCACAATCACGAGCCGCTCCGCCGGCAGCACGGGTTCCACGAACACCTCCAGCGTCCCCCCGCAGTACGTCTCCACGTAAATCTCATCCTCGCTCGGTTCCCCCACGGTCCCCTGGATGGCGCGCGCCGCGTCGACGAGATGGACGCGAACCAAGCGCGGCTGTCCGTCCGTCATGGCCCTCCGCGCGACCTGCACGATGGGGCCCTCGGGGCAGCCGCCGCCGAGCGTCCCTCCCACGACGCGTCCGTCGTGCGCGATGAGGATCTTGAACCCCGTCTTGGCGAGGGTCGAGCCCTCCGTCTTGGTCACGGTCGCTTGGGCGAACGGCTCGCGCTCCGCCGTGAGCTCATGCATCCGCCTCGCGTACTCGTGGGCCCACACCGGGTTCGCCAGGCTCGCCGCGGGATATCTACCTTTTGCGGACCGCGACGCTCATTACGCCCTTCGGCCTCCCGCGGCCGGGCGCATGGGGACGGAAGCCTGGCTCGGGCTCGCTCTCGCGACGGTCGTCATCTGGGGCCTCGGGACCCTCGTCTCGAAGCCCGCCACGATGCGACTTGGCACGCGGCGGATGCTCGCCTTCATCGCGGTCTTCGAGGGCGGTGCGTACGTCGCCCTGTTCCTCGTCTTCCGCACGGCCTTGCCCGCCTCGGATCCGTACGGGATCGTCGCGGGCTTCCTGGCCGCACTGACGGGGACGCTGGGCTACATCTTCTACTACGAGGGGATCCTCGTGGGGAGCGTCGGGCTCATGGGGACCGTGACGGCCGCCTACCCTGCGCCGACCATCCTCCTCTCCATCTGGCTGCTCGGGGAGACCCTGGGTCTCGGGCAGGTAATTGGGATCCTCCTCATCCTCCTCTGCGTGGTCGTTCTGAGCCGGCAGCCCGGGTCCGAACGGGCAGGCAAGAAGTCCGCCGTGGTCTTCGCGTTGCTCGCCTTCGTCTCCTGGGGTCTCTGGGGGTACTTCTCCAAGGTGGCCGTGGACAGCATCGGTGAGGGCAACCTCTTCGGGTTCTACGCCCTCTCCAACGTCCTGGTGCTGGGCACCTTCCTGCTGCTGACGCGGAGGCGGCCCGTGGAAGCGCCCCACGCGGACCGGGGCGGCGCGATCGGCTTCGGCCTGCTCGATGTGACCTTCGGCGCGAGTGGTGTGGTCGTCCTCACGTACGCGTACGCGATGGGCCCTGCCTCCCTCGTCTCCGCGGTGACCGGGTCGTATCCCCTGGTCTCCACGCTCGCCGCCCATTTCCTCCTGAAGGAGCGGTTCGGCTGGAAGGACGCGGTGGCCCTGGCCCTCTTCATCCCCGGGATCTTCCTGATTGCCTTGTGAGGCGCTCCCTTTCGGGTCCGACCCGGAAATCGCAAGGGACATATCGGACCGCCTAATCCACGGCAGCGACCATGGACGCTGCCCTCTCCCCTTCGCCCCCGCAGTCCGACTGGTTCTCCATCGGCGTGCTCACGGTCCTTCGCGTGTTCCGCAGCGTGGCCGCCGGCTTCATCAACCTGATGTTCCCCTACTTCGTCGTCGTCCAGCTCTACAACCGGGCGGAGCAGGGTTACCTCACCCTGGGGTCCATCTACGTGGTCGCCACGTTGGCCTCGGCGGGGCTCGGATTTCTGATGGGATATGCGGCAGACACCTTGGGTCGCAAGCGGACCTTCCTGATCGCCCTCGCAATGCTGCCGGCTTCCACCGGCCTCCTGCTCGTCTCGCAGTCGCTGCCGGTCATCTTCGTCGCGGCCGCCCTCGGGGGATACTCGGCCACGGGCTCGCTCGCCGGCGGTGGCGTGGGAGGTGTCGTGGCACCGATCCAGAGCGCGCTCATCACGGACCTCTCCAGCCGCCACGACCGGACGTTCCTCTTTGGCGTCCTGGCCTTCTTGTCGGGCATCGCCGCGGCATTCGGCGCGCTCGGCGCGGGTTTTCTCGGGAGCTTTGAGGTCCTCGTGGTCGCGACTTTCCTGGGGACCGTGTCTCTGGTCCTCGGGCTCTTCCTCCGCGACAAGGCCGAGCCCAAGCGGGGGCAGCGCCTGCGGACGGCGGGCACCATCGGCAAATTCTCCCTGACCGGAATCCTGAACGGGGCAAGCCAAGGGCTCGTGACCCCGTTCCTGATCCCGTTCTTCATCCTCATCTACGATGTGAAGCAGGACACGATGGGCGTCTGGGCCACCGTGTCGGGCATCATCGCCGCGTTCTCCCTCCTGCTGGCGCCCTTCGTCGAACGCAGGTTTGGGTTCGTGCGGAGCATCTATGTGACCCGAGGCGGCACCATTCTCATCGCCCTCGCTTTCCCTTTGATCCAGCTCTTTCCCGTTTCCATCGCGCTGTACTGCATCTTCCCGAGCCTGCGGGTCATGGCGGTCCCCGTGCAGCAGAGCGCGATGATGGACCTGGTCAGCGAAGGGGAGCGAGGCCGCGCCCTCGGGATCAACCAAGGCCTCCGATTGTCCTTCTCCGCAGTGGGGACCGGGTTCACGGGCTACGAGTTCGCCAGCTCGGTCTATCTGCCCTTCGCGGTCTATGCGGTGGTCATGGGTGGGAACCTGGTCCTCTACCACATGTTCTTCCGAGGCTACGAGTCCCCGGAGATGAAGCGGGCCGCCGCCGACCCTCCGGGGC
>DUJI01000265.1 GCA_013329855.1 Thermoplasmata archaeon
TCGCCGAACTGCGGTTGGCCTGGAGGTTCGCCAGCAAGGTCGTGTCCTTGGGTATCGGCAGCACGACAGCCTGTGCGCCGAGGTCCGCGTGCTCCACGCCGAAGTAGTAGTTGTACACCCACGTGTTGGCCTCGATGGCCTCGCCGATCGTGAGCGCGCCAAAGATCCCCGTCAGGACGAGGAGCCCGACGAAGAGGGCCGTCAGGCTGCGCCCCATCCGGAGCACGATGCCTCTTCGCTCCTCCCTGCGTGTCCACCACCGCACGTAGACGGCGAGGCCACCGCAGAGGACGGCTCCGAGGTAGTACGGCGGAAACACGGGAACCGGCGGCATCCCTTCCAGCCTGTAGCGACGGTCGTCCGCATGAATGTGTGGTCACGGCTCTGCGGGTTCCGTACCATGCCGGGGGAGGGAGTCGAACCCTCTGGATACCGATCTGCAGTCGGTCACATTAGCCGCTCTGTCACCCCGGCTCCCGCGGCCCATCCGGGCCAGGGTAATTGAACCTTTTTGCAGAGCCCGTTTCGGGGTCGCGGCGACCGCGCGCAGCGTACGCGGGCCGGCAAGCTATTTAGGGTCGCGTCCTCTCTGCGCACCCGATGCCGGGGCTCAAGACGATCAGCGACACGGTCCACGGGACCATCCGCCTGGAGCCGCTGATCCAGGACCTCCTCGAGACGCTGGAGATCCAGCGGCTCAACTCGATCCGGCAGCTCGGCCTCACCTACCTCGTCTTCCCGGGCGCGAACCACTCACGGATCGAGCATTGCCTCGGTGTGAGCTGGGTCGCCAACGAGATGGCCCGCGCCCTGGACCTGCCCGAGGAGGAACGCAAGCCGGTCCAGGCCACGGGGCTCCTCCACGACGTCGGCCACGGCCCGTACTCCCACACCCTGGAGCACGTCCTGAGCCGAGAGCTCGCCGTGGACCACATAATCCTGACCCAGCGCATCATCTCGGGGCAGGACGACAACGTGGGCAAGGAGGACCGCAAGGCCTTCGCCGGGGTGCCGCGGATCCACGAGGTCCTCGAGAAGCACGGAATCGACCCCAAGGACGTCGCGGCCCTCATCCGCGGTCCTGCGGAGAACGGCGGCCTCTTCGGGCCCGCCTCCGCGAGCGACCGCCGGTACCTGGGCCAGATCATCCACAGCCCGATGGACGCGGACCAGATTGACTACCTCCTGCGGGACGCGCACTACACGGGCGTGAGCCAGGGCCGGATCGACATCAGCCGCCTCCTGCTCACCCTGCGCCTCCATCGGGGCTCCCTCGCGCTTGACCGGAAGGGGCTCCCCGCCCTGGAGGGGATGCTCGTGGCCCGTGGCCTCATGTATTCGTCCGTGTACTTCCACAAGACCGTCCGGATCGCGGAGCAGATGCTCTCGCGCGCCGTGGAGCGGAGCGACGCGTCCATCGCGGAGGTCCAGCGGATGGTGGACCACGAGCTCCTCACCTGGCTCATGAAGCAGGGACCGTTCCAGCGGGAGATCGCGCTCCGAGTGCGGTACCGCAAGCTGTACAAGCGCGTGGTCGCCTACGACCGCGACGAGCTCTCCGACGAGGCGAAGCGAACCCTCGCGTCGTTCAAGGACGCGCGCGTGCGTCGGCGGATGGAGGACCGGATCGCGCGCCGCGCCGGGCTGCAGCCGGGCCAGGTCATCATCGACGTGCCGCTCCCCGAGCTCCTCGTGAGCGAGCCGCGGCTGACCAAGACGGAGGTCATGATCCTGGACGACGGCGAGGCGAGACCCTTCTCCCGCGTCAGCCCGTTGGGCCGGGCGCTCCAGCTCCGCCAGGTCACGGACTGGGTCGTCATGGTCGCGGCTCCCCCGCAAGCGCTGGAGGCCGCCCGCAAGGCGTGCGCGGCCACGTTCCTTTGATGGGCGGATGCGGGAGAAACCCAAAGGGAGAAACAGCGGGGACGGTCATCCGGTCGCCGCCATGGCCTCCTCCTCGGGCCCCCTGCGACGGGACCGCGTCGCGGACTCCGGCTACCGCTCCTTCCGGGAGCGCTCCCTCGAGAACCGGGAGAAGGACCTCACGCTTCCGTGGCGGCACTGGCTCCGAGAGCGCTATGCGCGGTACTGGTACCTCCTGGGCGTCTTCCTTCTCGACCTCCTTGTGGCCGGGACGATCCTCCAGTTCGACACGGGCGCGGCGCCGGAGACGTGGCAGTATGCCCTCGCGATCGTGGTCGTCATCGTCCTGGCGTACCCCGAGTACCTCGGCTACCGCCGCCTGTGGCCGCCCCATCCTATGGAGTGATGGGCGCTGCGTTCCTTTGTCAAATCGGCGGACGTTCGTCAGACACTTTTAAATATCGTACGGCGAATACGAGCCCACCTTGCGGGATGGGATGAACTCGCATACGCTGCAGGTGACGCAATGAACTCCATGCTAGAGGACGTGCTGGCCCGCGAAGGTGGGACCCCCGCCTTCGAAGACACCCGTGTCGACTCTGAGCTCGAAGAGATGCTCAGCAAGATGAAGACCAACATCAAGATCGTCGGCCTAGGCGGCGGCGGTTCGAACACGATCGCCCGCATCTACAACGAGGGGATCGTGGGAGCGGAGCTCTACGCGGCCAACACGGACGCGCAGCACCTGCTCCACATCACAGCGCCCAAGAAGATCCTCCTGGGCCGCCGCGTGACCAAGGGGCTCGGCGCCGGCGCGCTGCCCCAAATCGGCGAGGAGGCCGCCCGCGAGGCCGAGGAGGAGCTGAGGACCGTGCTCCACGGTTCCGACATCGTGTTCGCGACCTGCGGCCTCGGTGGCGGAACCGGGACGGGCTCCTGCGGCTACGTCGCGCGCCTGGCCAAGGAGATGGGCGCCCTCACCATCGCGGTGGTCACCCTGCCCTTCAAGGGCGAGGGCAAGCTGCGCATGGAGAGCGCGGAGTGGGGCCTGGAGCGCCTGCGCGACGCGGCGGACACGGTCATCACGATCCCCAACGACAAGCTGCTCGACCTCGTGCCCCGGATGTCCCTGAACAACGCGTTCAAGTTCGCGGACGAGGTCCTCATGCGGTCCATCAAGGGCCTCACGGAGATCATCACGAAGCCCGGGCTCGTCAACCTGGACTTCAACGACGTGAAGACGATCATGAAGGGCGGCGGCGTCGCCATGATCGGC
>DUJI01000152.1 GCA_013329855.1 Thermoplasmata archaeon
CCCCGTGGCCGCGGCGCCCGCGGTGCAGTTGCTCGACGTGCCGTACGGGTAGATCCCGTGGTCGATGCAGAGGTGGGTCCCCTGGGCTCCCTCGAAGAGCACGCGCTTGCCGCGGCGGAGCTGGCCGTCGAGCAGGACGGAGGTGTCCGTGACGAAGGGAGCGAGCCGCTTCCCGTACTCCGCGTACTCCCGGTACAGGGCCTCCGCGTCGAGGACCTCCGTGCCCCCGTACGCCGCGACGATGCGCTGCTTCACGGGCACCACCGCGGCGAGCTTCTCCCGCAGGGTCTCCGGGTCCACGAGGTCGCACATCCGGAGGCCCCACTTGCCCACCTTGTCCTCGAACACGGGCGCGATCCCGCGGCGGGTGCTCCCCGAGGCCAGGTTCCCCTTGAGGCCCTCCTCGAGGCCGTCGAGGAGCTTGTGGTAGGGCATGACGACGTGGGCGCGGTCGCTGATCCTCAGGTTGGTCACGGGATGCCCGCGCGCCTGGACCTCGTCGATCTCCTTGATCAGCTGGCCCGGCTCGACGACGACCCCGTTCCCGATCACGTTCAGCGTGCGGGGTCGCAGGATGCCCGAGGGCATGAGGTGGAACGCGAACAGCTCCTGGCCCACCTGCACGGTGTGCCCCGCGTTGGCCCCTCCCTGGAAACGGACGACGACGTCCGCGTCCTTCCCGAGGAAGTCGATGATTTTGCCTTTGCCTTCGTCCCCGAATTGGCAGCCGACCACGACGGTCGCGGGCATGTCGATCTCCGGAGGGAGCATGGCTTACGGGATAAGGAGCTTTCCCCGCGCAGGTGGGCCACCCGCGGATGCCCGGGGCGAAACGGAACACGCCCTGCGGTAACGTATATATCCCGTTCGGTCGGTTCGCTGCACGGGCGCGCGGCCCGCCTCGGCCGCGCTTGGGGGTTCCATGTCGGAGGTCCTGCCACTGGACAGTCGCATCCCGATTCATATCGCCGGGCTCGACGAGCGCCTGGGCGGCGGCATCCCTCGGGGGCACATCGTCCTCGTCGCGGGACCACCGGGCTCCCTCAAGTCCACGTTCGCGTACCGCATCCTGTACCACGAGGCCAAGGAGCGCGGCGTCTCCGGGCTCTACCTCTCCATGGAGCAGAGCCGCTCGTCCTTGATCTCCCAGATGGCCTCCCTGGGCATGGACCCGGACCGGGTGAAGGGGGTCCACATCATCGACGTGCGCGCCCTGCGCAAGGAGATCGAGGACCTGCGGGAGCAGCCCCGATGGCTCCTCGGCCTCCGGCGGCAGCTCGGCCGGTACAAGGAGGAGACGGGGTTCGACCTCCTGGCCATCGACAGCCTGGACGCGCTGTACGCCCTGACGCCCATGGAGAACCCGCGGAACGAGGTGTTCCACTTCTTCGAGGAGCTGCGGGAGCTCAACACGACGACGTTCCTCGTGTCCGAGATGGCCCGCGACTCGGTCCGGATGGCCCACCACGGCGTCGAGGAGTTCCTGGCCGACACGATCGTCCACCTGCGCCTGCGCGAGTTGGACATCGGCATGAGCACGTCCGTCCGGCGGTACATCGGCGTCGTGAAGATGCGCGGCGTGGACCACGACATGGATTACTTCCCGCTCCTCGTGGAGGCTGGTAACTTCGAGATCGTGGCGGAGTGAGGCCGGGACCGGGGTGGGAACCTGAACCTCCTCGGGACGGCGCTCGCCCTGGCGGCCCTTGGCGTGAGCGCGTTCCTCGCGATCTACGTGCTGGGGATGAACCCACGCGCCCTCCCGAACCGCGCGTTCTTCGCCCTCATGATGGCCTTGGCCTGGTGGGATGCGTGCGAGGCCGTGGAGCGCGCGATCCCCACGGGCGCGCCCGCGTCCGCGGTGTACCCGTGGGCCCAGGGCGTCTGGTTCGGGATCAGCGCGGTCCCCGCCGCCCTCATGCAGCTCGCCCTCGTGTACCCGGAGCCGCATCCCTGGTTCCGCCGGGCCTACGTCCCCCTCCTGTACGCGCCCCTGGTGGGCTGGACCTACCTCATCCTGGGCACGGGCCACCTGATCTCCGGCGTCGCGCAGGGCCCGCTCGGCCCGAGCGCCCAGGTCGGGGACGCCTACCTCCCCCTGGCCCTCCTGTACGCGGTCTGGTTCTACCTCAGCGTGGCCCTCTTCGTCGCGGACTGGTGGCGCATCCGCTCCGGGAGCCTGGGCCGGGTCCAAGGGCTCGTCGTCCTCGGCCTCCTGATCGGCTCCGTGCCCGCGGGCGTCACGGAAATCTTCTGGCCCTTCCTGGACGGGAACGTCACGCGGCTCGGCCTGGGCTCCCTGTACACCCTGGTCTGGTCCATCTTCCTCGCGTACGCGGTCGTCCGCTACCGCTACCTAGTCATCGCCCCGGAGACGGAGTCCTCCGTGGCGGCGCGGGCGCGGCACCCCCTCTCCCGCGGGATGAACTACCTGGTCCTCGAGACGGGCCGCGGCGCGGGGATGAGCGCCTTCCGCGAGATCGTGTCGACCACGCCGGGCCTCTGCGTCACGGGTCTCGCCCCCTCCCGCGTCGCGGAGCGGTTCGCGCTGGAGCGCACGCCCATCCTCTGGATCACGGGGGTGTCGTCCCACGAGCGGGCGGTCCCGCCCCAGTCCCTGGACTTCGAGCTCCTGCACACGGTCCTCAAGGTCTTGCGGGAGAACCCGGGCACCACGATCCTCCTGGACGATCTGGACTACCTGGCCGCCGTCAACGGGTTCGAGGCGGTCGCCCGGTTCCTGAATCGGGTGGCCAACCAGGCCAGCGCGTCCGATGGCACGCTCATCGTGACCGTGGGCCGCGGCGCGTTCACGCCGGAGCAGACGGCTCTCCTGGGCGGCTGCATGGACCACGTGCTCGACTTCCCCGAGTTGACGAACGGCCTCCCGTCGCCGGTGCGGGGCAACGCGTTCCTCTTTGGGGCTCCCCAGGAGATCGCGGCCTCCCTTCCGCTCGCCGCGGTGCGGGGCGGTCTGGTCGTCACCACGGAGCATCCGTCCAAGGCCCGCCGCCGGTACGGCGACGCCTACGAGATCCTCTGGATTACGCCGCACCCCGAGGCCGGCCTGCCGAGCGCCCGGCCGACCGCGCTCGACACGGAAGCGCGGCGCGCCGTCTCGGGTTACCTCTCCGCCCACCCGGGAGGCGCCGTGATCCTCGCCGGCTTGGAGCAGACCGCCCTCTTCACGGAGTTCCGGGCACTCCTCGCCTTCGTGAAGGACGCCGCCGACCTCGCCGCCCTGCACGGGGGGCGGGTCGTGGCGACCGTCGTCTCGGGCGGACTCCCGCCCGCGCAGGTCGCCATGCTGAGCCGCCGCCTGGACGTCCCGGGGCCGCCCGTCGTCAGGAGCTCTCTTCCTGGAGGGCTGCCCACAGCCGCTCCTGGAAGTCGAACTCCGACTCGATGACCCGTTTCATGAACAGGACCACCTGGCCCTGCGGATCGAGGCCGTTCCGCGCGCAGTACTCCCGGAACCCGCGGAGGACGTCCGGGTCGACGCGGATGTTGTACTGGACCTTGGCCTTCCGGCTCGGGGTCGTCGTCTTGCCGGGCACGGTTCCCCCATCGCGCCGCGGCTATATCTACATTCGGTAGCATTCGCTATCTTTCGGTACGAATGCTAGCCATTAAGTAATTGATAATCACATCTGGGAATGAGTGGGAGAGGAGGAGACCATCCGATGACCGAGGCGACCCGCGCCCGGAACCGGCCTGCGGTCCCCGAAGAACCAGGCTTGGAACCCCCTGATTCACCCGAACCGGCCGCCACGGACGCCGAACTCCAGGCGGACCTCCTTGAGTCTCTGGTCGAGTCGGCGGACTACGTGGACGTCCGGAAGCCACTCCCGGCCCGGAGTGGGTCGGGGCTTCAGCTGGCCACGCCCGAGGCGATCCGGGACGCCTTCGTCGCGGCATGGGAGGGCCTCTCCCATTCTCTCCATCTGGAGGTCGGCCCGAGCCGCGCCCTCGAGGAGGTGCGGGACCTCGTCCTGTACGATATCCCCGACGGCACGCGCTCCACCCTGTCCGTGCCGCCCGTCATGGATGTCGAGACGGACGCGGGGATGTACTGCCTCGCCCTCGTGCACACCCTCGCGTCCGTCGGCGCGCGGCGCGCCATCCTCCTGACCCACACCGTGTACAACCGGGAGCGCGGGCCCGAGGACACGCAACGCTTCCTGGAGATCCTGGCGCGCGGCGTGGACCCCTTCCGCGGCTACGCGCGCCGCCACCGGATCGGGATGCATCTCCACGGCATCCACGAGGGATACGAGCTCGGTCCGCTCCTCGCGCAAGCCTTCCCGCCGCCGGTCCGCTCGAGGTTCGATGCCCATTTCCTCGTGGAGTACGAGGAGGAGTGGTTCCTGACCCCGGAGGGCCGCGCCGTGCTGGAGCAGCTGCCCGACGTCGACATCGTCATCCGCCACACGAAGCTCCAGGTGAGCGGGGGGTGGATTCCGCTCAAGATGCGGAAGTCCGCGTACATGTACTCCCAGAACGGGAGCCTCAACTCGAACTGGTCCTACGACGAGTACGCGGCCATGGTCGCCGTGGCCTACGCCGCCAAGTTGCTCCACAAGGGCGAGGGGCTGAGCAAGAAGTACGTGTCCGTGGACGAGATCAAGGACCGCTACCGCCGGCGGGAACTCAACCTCCAGCAGCGCGTCGTGAAGCTCAAGGGGTCGCCCCGCAAGCTCTTCGTCATCGGCTCCCCGACGGGGCTCATCCAAGTCTACGCCTGACGCGGCCGCGTCACGACACGGAGAGCATGGTCGACAGCAGCTCGTCCACGCCCCGTGCGTCCTTCGCCACGCCGCGCCACTTCACGAGCACCTCCTCGTTGGCTGCCTCGAATCCATTCAGGGACTCGATCATCTTCCGTCGGAGCTGATCGTTCTCCTCGCCCCCGAGCACGAGGGTGAGGAACGTGTGGCCGCCGCGCTCCATGACCAGAGTGTAGTCGCCGTGGCGGATGGACTTGAGCCACTTGCCGCGGAGCGTCGGGAACGAGGTCCGCATGAAGTTCTGGATGACGTCCAGGGTGGCACTGAACGAGTCGGGGTCGATCATCCGTTCCTCGGGCACGAGCCGGGAGCCGATCAGCGTGCCGTCGCTGAAGGTGAGGAAGGCGCCCTTGATGTCGTACTGGGACGCCGTACGCCGCAGGAGCGCGGTGTTCAAGCGCTCCAAGGCGCTCGGGGTCACTGCAAAGAAGATGAGGACGCCGGGCAGGACCAAGGCCGTGGAGAAGAGGGGCGGCGCCGGGTTCCCGGTGACCGCCAGGTAGGTGTTCGTCGCCGAACCCGCGATGACCGCGACGAGCAAGCCCAGCAACGTGATGCCGATCCGGCGCGCCACCCTCGGGCTCAGGCTCCGCAGCTCGAGGAACGTTCGGAGGACGCCGTACATGCCGCCCAGGACCAACGTCCCCAGGACGACGATCCACGGGTACAGCCACGTCGGGTTGTACACGGGGACGTAGGGTGCACCCCCCTCCGACAACGAGGTGAAACCGCTGAACATCTCCTCGTAGAACGTGACGACGAAGAACCCGACGGGCAGGAGGGCCAGGAGGAGAAGGCCGCGAAACCGGTGGTACAGGCTCACCCCGTACAGGAAGATGAACAGGGAGGCGAAGGTGAGACTCGTGAGGGATGCGGTGGCGGCGATCCGGGCGCTCGCGGGGTCGCCCATGTTGAAGAAGATCGCGTCGCTGACCCCATACGCGCCGGCGCCCAGGCAGAGGCCGAGGAAGAACACCTCGGTCCAGGTGCGGTACCGCTGCTGAGTCAGCAGGTACGCCGCGACCGCGAGCCAGGCCGCGGCGCCCAGGAGGGGCGACCACATGATGAACGAGTACGGTGCCATGGGCCTGCTTCGGGAGTCAACCGGCCACGTCACATAATCCTTGGGGACCGGGGCCTTACGTCTCTTCGAACAGGGACCCGAGCATGGTGTCCGTGCCGACGGCCTCGGAGGGCATCCCGCGCCAGTCCGCGAGCACGGGCTGGTTGTCGTGCTCGTACTTCAGGAGCATGTCACGCATGTGCCGGCGCAGCTGGTCGTTCTCCTCCCCTTGCAGGATGATCGTGAGGTACGACCAGCGGCCGCGCTCCATGACCAGCGTGTAGTCCCCGTGCTTGATCGCGCTGAGCGACCCGCGCAGGGTGGGGAACGAGGTCCTCATGAAGTTCTGGATCACGTCCAGGGTGGCGCCGAACAAATCCTGGTCGATCACCTTCTCGCCGGGCCGGATCTTGGCGCCGATGAGCGTCCCATCCGTGTAGATCACGAAGGCCGCCTTGATGTCGTAGCGGCTCGCCTTCCATCGCCGCACGGCGACCGAGAAGCGCTCCGTGCTCACGGGCGACAGCGTGACGATCGAAACGATGCCCGGCAGGACCATGGCCGAGGAGAAGAGCGGTGGGATCTGGAGGTCCAGAAAGCCCCGGAGGGCATTGGTCACCACCCCGAGGCCTAGAGCGAGGAGCGTCGCGACGAACAGCCCGAGCATCCGACGCCGCAGGCGCGGCGATTGGAGGTTGACCTCTCGGTACGTCCGGAGGAGGGCGTAGGCCATGACCAGGGCGTAGACCACGACGAGGGTCACCCAGATCGTGAACCAGGTCTTGTCCCAGCTCCCGGCCCATGGGGGCCCACTTCCGACGAGAGACCGGATGTCCTCCGCGGGGTTCGGCACCAGATAGAGCCACACGCCGACAATCACCACCAAACAGGGGGCCAGGAGGCCAAACAGCCACGTCTGCATCCGGGTGTAGAACACCACCGCGAACAGCATGAAGAACGTGATTGCGAACACCAGGGTTGTGAAACTCGCCAGGGCCGCAAGCGCCGCCCGGGCCTCCGTCGGGGCGGTGAGGAAGAACACGTCGGCCAGGGCGTAGAATCCGACGAACAGGCAGGCCGCGAGGAAGAACACTTCCGTCCAGGTGCGGTAGCGGTCCCGGGCGACCTGCAAAGCGGCTAGGCCCCACCAGACGGCCACGGTCGCGAGGGGCAGGTACTGTAGGAACGCGAGGGTCCACGAGATGCTCATGATCGCCCTACGGACGGCCCAACCCCACCTCGGCCTTAACCCTTGTCTCGTGATTCCCGATTCCTGAAACGGTCCCGGGGATGACCCCTCTCGATCTCGCAACCGTTATGCCCCAACGCCCCGATGTCCCGCCTCGGGAGGGACGCGGGCTCTCGAGGTGCGGAGGCATGGGGGCAGAACGCCCAGACTCGTCGTACGACGTGGTCGTCGCCGGCGCCGGGCC
>DUJI01000048.1 GCA_013329855.1 Thermoplasmata archaeon
GTACACACCCGGTGGCAGGCGCGCGAGGAACTCGCCCATGGGCAGTCCGACGAGGAGCTCGTCATCCGCCGACGTGCCCGCGGAGAAGAGGCCGCCGACCCGGACCACGGCGAGACGGGCCGTGGAGGATCCCACGAGGGCGACCTCGTCCCCCACGGCCAGACCGACCCGCGTGGCGAGGCGCGCACCCGCGAGGGCCCACCGGTCCCCCGTGGGCGCCGCCGCGGGCGGCGGGGCGCCCTCCAGGGCCAGGTAGACGTCGGGCTCCACGCCCCGGACGAGGGCGGGCGCGCCTCGCACGGTCTCGAAGGCGAGGATCTCGGGGCTCACGCGCGGCGCCCAGGACTGGGCCCGGAGGTCCGCCACGAGGCCGGCGTTGACCGAGGAGGCCCCGCTCCCCTGCGTGACCACGTACACGTCCCCGCCGACGATCTCCTGGGGGAGGGCGGGAAGCGCGGCGAGCAGGGGCGCCGCGGCGCCCAGGAGGAGTGCGCAGAGGAGCAGGCCGGGGACGACCCGCGGGCCCGTCAGGATGAAACCGCCTCCGGGACCCCGCGGACGAGGAGGCCCGCCCGGCGCGCGGGCACCAGGGCGCCGAGGGCGGAGGCGAGGACGGCCACCCCGAAGGCGAGGGCGACGCCGCCCGTGGGCGGTGCGAGGACGAGGAGGTTGGGCAGGCCGACGAGCGACGCGAAGGACACGAAGCCGTGGGCCAGGACGATCCCGAGGGCCGAGCCCACCGTGGCGCCGACCAGGGCGAGCAGGAGGGCCTGGCCCTCGTACAGGGATGCGACGAGGCGCGGGGACGCGCCGAGGCTGCGCAGGGTCCGGATCTCTCGGGACCGCTGGACGACCTCCAGGGACATGGCGAAGTACACGAGGACCGAGATGACCGCGGCGATCACGACGCTCAGGGCGATGAGGGCGCTCCCCACCTCATCCACGCTGCCCTGGGTGAATCCCACAGCGCCGACCAGATCGAAGGGCGTGAGGCCGAGGGCCGCGACCATGGAGGAATCGAGGCCGTGCGCCGCCACAATCGCCTGCACGAAGGGTCCCTCCGAGGCGTTGGCCGTCGCGAAGAGCTCGGGCCGCGCGTACGCCCAGTCATCCGGGAGGAAGGCGTCCTTCCCGGGCGGCGGGTCCACGATCGGAAGGCCCGCGAGGCGCGTTCCCAGGACCGACAGGGTCCCCGTGGAGGCGAGGGGCGCACCGGTCTCCGTGAGGATCGTGTCCCGCAGGCCCGAGTCCAAGGAGAGGTCCTGGGTGCCCAGCGGATAGGGCGTCGTGGCGTTCACGCCTTCAAGGTGCGTAAGCGAGGCCACGATGACGGGCAAGCTCAGCCCGTTGACCTCGAGGTCGGCGGCGTGGATCCGGAACACGTCCACGTCGAGTCCGAGCGGGGCGAGGGCCGCCGGGTCGATGCGGCTCGCGAGGAGGTCCGTCCCCGCGATGTAGACCGCAGGCTCCACCCGGATCCGCGAGAGGACCGACTCGGAGCCCGCGCGCAGGCCGTCCACGAGGCTCAGGGAGCCCACGAGGACCATGGAGGCGAGGGCGATGGCCCAGGCGGTCGTCCGCGTCCGCGGAGTGAGTCGACTCGCCAGGCGCAGGATGGGCCGCAGGATCCCTCCTCCCCGGTGAGAAGGATAGCCCTGGGCGTCGATAAACGTTGCCGGGCAACCGGGATGAGGCAGGGCCGTGAGCCGCGCCGGGATGGGGGACCGCGCGGCGGGGCGACTCGCGAGGAACGCAATTTCATTCAACAGAAAGGATAAAAGCGCACGGCACGATGCCCGGTCTGCGTCCCCCCAACCTTCGGATCCCAACCGGCCCAGCGCGGGGCCGGCCGCGCATCTGTGGCTCCTAGTTCCTGCTTTCCTGATCGGGACGGTCACGACGCTCATCCAGTTCTGGGGCAAGTACCGCGAGTGCCGGGCCCTCGGATACTCGCACGCCAAGGCGCGGGAGACGGCATGGTGGCACGCACGGGACATGCCCGTGCGACCCGCAGCCGTGCGGAGGCGGCGGAAGACGCCGAGACGCCGAATCGGCCTCCGGACGCGGCAGGCTCGGCCTCGCTGACCGGCTCGCCGCGAGGAGTTCCGGGGATCACCGGGTTTTGGCGCCGAGCCGGCGCCCTTGGAGCCAGCGGGCCAGATGGGACGGCCGCCGCAGGACCCCGAAGACGAGGAGGCCCCAACCCGCCACGTAGGCGATCAACAGGCCCACGGCAACGTTCGCTGCGAGGGACGCCTGCCCCGTCACGTTGATCCCCAGTCCAAGGATCACGATGCCCAATCCCGCGACCCAGAGGCAGAACAGCACGAGGTTGGTCCACCGGAAGGCGCGAATCCCTTCCGGGGTCACCGGGGGACGGGCCATCGACTGCCATCGCTGCAGGAGCCAGATCGGGAACGTCATCACGGCCAGGAGGGCGACGCCCCCGACGAAGTTCTGCCAGAAGCCCGCGGCGTCGGGCGAGGCGATGGCTCCGAACAGGGCGGCCCCGAGGCCGATTCCGGTCAGGGCGAGCAGGGACGCGAACACGGCGATCTCGTCCATGCGGCGCCTCAGGACCATCGCCTCCATGGCCGCTCGGTCGGGGCTCGGCCTGGGGGGGAGACGCCGCAAGGTGACCTCCGTCCGCCCGAACCTCAACGCGGACCCGTATCCGTCGCCGGGCCATAGTCCTGTCGTTTCCGGGGTCGCCGGGTGAAGAACCAGAACGCCAGGACGGGGCTGGCCAGGCCCAGCTCAACGAGGAACGTGTACAGGAAGAGGTTCTGGAAGGCGACGGCCCGGGAGACGGACGTGCAGCGGCCCACGGCGTCGCACACGGTGAGGACGACCGTGTGGGTCGCGGACAGGCCGAAGTCGCTGTACGTATGGTTCGTCTCGGGGGCGCGGGACGAGCCGCCGTCCCCGAACTTCCACTCGTACGTATACGGGGGCTCGCCGCCCGACGCGGTCGCGACGAAGGCGACCGTCGTGCCCGTCGTGGGCCGCGTCGGGGAGAACGTGAAGGCGGCCGCGAGGGCCGGGGCCACGACGAGGGTATCCTCCACCTGCGTGACGTGGCCCACCCGGTCGGAGACCGTCAGGCTGACGACGTAGGAGCGAGCCGTCTCGTACGCATGGCGGACGAGCACGTCGACGTCCGTCCCGCCGTCCCCAAGGTCCCACGCGTACGCGTAGGGCGGGTTGCCGCCCGACACGTTGGCCGTGAACACGATCGTCTCTCCGGCCATGGGCCGGGCCGGCGCGTAGCTGAAGTTCGCCACGAGAGCCGAGGACACCGGGATGATGGACGAGGCGGAGACGCTGTGGCCCTCCGCGTCCGTGACGACCAGGACCACCGTGTAGTTGCCCGGGGCGGCGTACGCGTGGACCACCGTCGCGCCCGTGCCGTTGGACCCGTCCCCGAAGTCCCAGGCGTACGTGTACGGCGGCGTGCCGCCCGACCCGCTCGAGGAGAACTGCACGGCCTCCCCCGCCACGGGCGTGGCCGGCGAGAAGGTGAAGTCCACGGTCAACCCGCCGCTGACCCCCACGGACTTCGTCACGCTCCCCGAGTGGCTGGCCGCATCGGACACGGTCAGCGTGACGGGGAACGTCCCGCTGGCGGCGAACGAGTGGCTCGCCGTGGCCCCGGCTCCCGTGCTCCCATCCCCGAAGTCCCAGGCGTACGCGTACGGGGGGATTCCGCCGCTCGCCGTGCCGGAGAAGGTGACGGTCTCCCCGACGATGGGCTGGGCGGGTGAGAACGTGAAGTCGGGAGCGATGGGGGGCGCCACGGGGACCGTCTTGGTCGTGGACGCCGTGTGGCCCGCCGAATCGGTGGCCGTCACGGTCACCGGGTACGAACCCGGGGTCGCGTAGACATGGCTCAGCGTGGGTCCCGACCCCGTCGCTCCGTCCCCGAAGGCCCACGTGTACGTGTACGAGGCCGTCCCGCCGGACGCGCTCCCGGTGAACGAGACGGATTCCCCGACGACGGGCTCCGTGGGGGTGAACGTGAAGTCGACGCTTACCACGGCCGCCACGACGACCGAGTGCGTGGCCTGGGCCGTGTGACCTGCGTCGTCGAGCGCGGTCACGGTGACCGGGTAGGTCGCGGGGGACGCATAGGCGTGACTCACGGACCCTCCGGATCCCGCGGTCCCGTCCCCGAAGTCCCACGAATACGTGTACGGCGACGTCCCCCCGGACGCGACCGCGACGAACGACACGGTCTCGCCCGCGACGGGTTGGGTCGGGGTGAAGGTGAAATCGGTGCCCAGGCTGGCCGACACCACGACCGACTTCGTGGCGGCGTCCGTGTGGCCGGCCGAATCGGACAGGGTCAGCGTCACCGAGAAGGTCCCCGCGGAACCATACGCGTGGGTCACGGAGGCGCCTGTCCCCTTGCCTCCGTCGCCGAAATCCCAGGCATAGCTGTACGGAGACGTGCCGCCCGACGCGGTGGCAGAGAACGAGACCGACTGCCCGGGGACGGGCTGGGACGGCGTGTACGTGAAGTCGGCGGCCAGGGCGGGGGTCACGCTGACCGACTTCGTCGTGGACGCCGTGTGGCTCGCGGAGTCCGAGATCGCCAGGGTCACGGAGTACGAGTTGGGGGCTGTATAGGCATGAGCGATAGGAGAGCCGGTCCCCGTGTTCCCGTCCCCGAAGGTCCAGGAGTACGTGTACAGGGGCGTCCCTCCGGACGGATTCGCGGTGAAGGTGACCGTGTCTCCGGCACTGGGCAGGGTGGGCAAGTAACTGAAGTCCGCCGTGAGGACGGCCGTCACCTGGACGGAACCGGACACCGAGTCGACGTTGCTCGCGTTGTCCGTGACGGTCAGGGTGACCGTGTACGTGGCCGCGACCGCGTACGCGTAGGCGACCGTCTCCCCCGCGGCCTTCGAGCCATCTCCGAAGTCCCACGCGTACGTGTAGTTCGGCGTACCGCCGGTTGCGTTCCCCAAGAACGTGACGGCCTCCCCGATCTCCGGATGCTGCGGAGCGAACGTGAAACTCGCGGAGAGCCTCGCCAGGGGGGCCAGGGACCCCGACCCGGGGCCCAGGGAACCCTCTCCGGCGATGAACGCGAGCGCGGGGAGCCCGCTGAGCAGGAGGAGGCCCGCGATGAGCATGGCGGCGCCTGCGGATCTACGTGCGGGTAACCCCTCACCCCCGATGGAGGGAAGTAGTTATCCTCCCACGACTAAAGGGTTTGGGTCACCCCGGGTAGGGGGTAGACCGCCTCTCACGGCCGGGAAGCCTTGCCCGCGGGCGGCCGAGCCGAGCCCGCCGCGGGNNGCGTGCGCTGCCCGGGAAGGGACGCGACCACGGCAACGGCCGACAGGGTGAAGTACGCGGCCAGGCCGATCCACGCGTACGCGATGCCGAGGATCAGGGTCGTGTTCAGCTGGTGCCAGGTCTGGAGCATGCCGTCGGCCGCGGGGAGCATCACCGCCGAGATCCCGAGGATCCCGACCGCCATGGCCGCCGGCCCGGGGAGGAACGAGGCCAGTAGATGCTCGTGATGCTGGAGATCGTCCCGGCGGTGGAGGAGGGCGAGCTGCAGGCGGTGGGCGGCCAACGCCTCCTCCCGCGTGGTGTGCGGGGGGACCATGAGGATGTCCTGGTCCTGGGCCTCCCCGACGGTCTCCAGGATCACGTCCAAGCCGAGCCCTTCCGAATCGTCCGGGCTGTCGGGGTCGGGCGGTGCCAGGACCTCCTCCGGAGAAAGGCCCGTGCCCGCGTCTAGGAGCAAACCGCCGAGCTCCCGGTTCACCTCGCGCCGGCGGGACTCGAACGCCTGCTGGACGGCGAAGCCGAACAGCGCGATCGCGGCCAGGAACACGGCCGCCGCGACGAGGTTGGCCATGTAGGCCCAGCGGGCAAGATCCGGACTGTACCAGGGGTCCTTCAGGCCCGACGCGAAGAACCACGCAAGGAGCATAGCGAGCGCGAAGTAGCCGCCGAACAGGGCGGCGAGCGTGCGCACACGGAGCAGGCGTGCCGCGAATCCCATGGAGCGGGTGGGCCACGGCCGCCCCGGGCATAATGCTCGTGCCTCGATTCTCCCTCCTGATAACGGTCACCACGAAGGACCCGGGACGACGGGGCTACGGCAACGCGCGGCATGCGGGCCTCGCCGACTCGCTGAATCGACCGCGGACACGCGCTTCGTTCGCAGGAATCCAAACACTTAAGGCGGATGAGCGATTGTCGCGGATTGACTGCGTTCGGACCAGGAGAAGGAGGCCAGTCGCTGATCCCCGCCCGAACCGGGCAAGAGGCGCCCATTTCTTCCGTTTCTTCGGATGGAATTCCCCTTCGCGCCGCCGCCTGCGAGGCGCACGCGACGCGGAGCCCGCCTGCCATCTCTCGGATGCCGAACGCAGAGCCGGTTCCAGGGGCCGTCTTCCCCCGCGGGGTTGGCGAAAACGTGAGCTGGACAAGGAGACCGCGCCGCACCCAAGGGGTACACCTCAGGTAACAGGTGGCGGCCCGAGGCCGCCCTCA
>DUJI01000191.1 GCA_013329855.1 Thermoplasmata archaeon
ACTCGCGTTAGATGAACGTGACCTCGGGAGGCTTCTCCAGCTTCACGACCCCGCCGCGGCTCGCGTCGCGGAACCGGATCAGGCGCTTCGTGGGCCCGGGGATGGACCCGTGCAGGACGACGTAGGAAGTGCGGATGTTCCCGTAGTTCAGGAAACCGCCGTCCGGGGTGATCTCGTCCCCTTTTTCCCCGATCTTCAGGATGCGCTTGTTGTACTCCGTGCGCTGGTGGTAGCCGAACTGGCCGGCTTGGGGGACCGTGGGCCGGACGAACCCGGGCTGGAAGTTGCCCAGGGTGCCGATGTTCCGGCGGTGCTTGGAGTTCTTGTGGCTCAGGAGCCTCGTGTTCCACCGGGTGTGGTGGCCCTGCCATCCCTTGCCCTTGGTGATCGCGGCCACGTCCACCATGGACCCCTCCCGGCAGAACTCCGTGACGGGGAGGTCCTTGCCCAGACGCTCCTTGGCGTACTTGAGGCGATCCGCAATCGCACCGCCGCCCACCCGATTCTCCATGAGCTCGGGCTTCTTCTTGGGGACGCCGGTGACCAGGGTCGGCTGGGTGTAGGTGAGGAGGCGGACGTCGTCGACCTGCAGGGCGTCCACCTTGGCCCATGCCTCTTCCGCGTTGTAGTCCTTGGGGATCGGGAAGACGCGGCCCAGCTCCTTGTCCAGATGGGTTGCCCAGACCTCGCCGACCGTCTTCAGGCCCTCGTGGGTCTGCTGGTACAGGCGCAAACCGGCCACGCGCATGGGGGGCACCTCGATCACGGTCACGGGCACCTGGACCTCCTGGCCCGAGGTCGTGGACGTGGGCCGATAGTCCACGATCGTCGCGTGGGTCATTCCGGCCTTGTAGCCGGCGAAGCCCTGGACTCTCGGGGCTCCGTCCGTCTCGGGCCAGCTGGAGAAATGCGGGATCGGGCTTTCGCTGCGCTTGCGGGGCGAGAAGCCCATCGAGCCGTGGCGCGGGCGATGTTCCTTGGGCATGGAGACTCCTCCGGAGGGCGGTGCCTCTCCACGCGTGCGTTCACGCGGAGTCGGTTCTGGCGCGCCACCGTGACGCGGCCTGCGGTCCCAGAAGGTTGGGTCCGCATTCCCGGGATCCGCGGGGGATTGCCCGGAGGGCGTCTGGTTGACGCGACGGCGCCTCCCTATGAACGGGGTCTATTTAACAGTTTGGAGCACCGCGTCTCCCGTGTCCATGGAGCGCGGGCCACCGCGACCGCGGCCGAATCTCCGCCAGCGGACGTGCGGCTCAGCGCGTCAAGGGGCGGAGGCGGGCCTGCCGCGGTTCGGGCGTCCCGAGGGGCGGCGTCACGACGGGGTGCTCGGTCTCCCCGTCCTCGCGCTCCGCGCGCGGGATTTCCTCCGGCACCACGAATCCCCGCCAGAAAGCCCGCATGCGCTCGTCGTCGTACTCATCGCACATCGCTTTCCCTCGCCCCCTGGAATGACGAAGCCCGCGTATCAGGGTTTGGCGTTCCTCCAGGGGGCGCGTCCGGGAGGTGCCTGACGAGCGGCCTGGACGTATCGTGCCTGATAACATACCCACAACGGTTAAATCAGCTACTCCGGTAATGCGCCACCGCGAGCGGAAACCCATGGAAGCCAAGAGGATGAAGGTCAAGGTCTGCCTGGTCGGTGAAGCAGCGGTGGGCAAGACCTCGCTCATCCGCCGGTTCGTGCTCGAAAACTTCGACGACAAGTACATCCAGACCCTGGGGACCAAGGTCTCCAAGAAGGAGCTGTCCGCCCCGAACGTGGACCCGTCCGGGGAGATGAAGATCGACATGACCATCTGGGACATCATGGGCCAGAAGGGCTTCCGCGAGCTCCTCAAGGAGGCCTACTTCTACGGCGCCAAGGGCATCCTGGCCGTCTGCGACGCGACCCGCAAGAAGACGCTCGAGGACCTGGACGACTGGATTGAGGGCGTCTACAGCGTGACCGGGAAGATCCCCATCGAATTCCTCGCGAACAAAGTCGACCTGAAGGAGCAGATCCAGGTGACGGAGGACGGCATGGTCCAGGCCGCGAAGGCGTACGAGAGCCCCTTCCACTTCACGTCCGCGAAGACGGGCGTGAACGTGGAGCTCGCGTTCCAGTCCCTCGCGGAACGGATCGCGAAGGAGCGGTTCCTGCGGAAGCTCGTCCCCGAAGAGTGAGAGAATTATCAGGGACGATATCCGCGGCCACCGCCTAGATGTAGACCCAGTGGATTCCCCGAGGTGATGTCCGTGCCCGAGGCCGTCGCACAAAAGCACGTGAAGGCCAAGGTCTGCCTGGTCGGCGACGTGGCCGTGGGCAAGACCTCCTTGATCAAGCGGTTCGTCCTCGAGTCGTTCGAAGACCGCTACGTGGCCACCGTGGGCACGAAAGTCACCAAGAAGACGGTCCAGGTGGACTGGAAGGGCGTCCCCGCCACCCTGGACATCATGGTGTGGGACATCATGGGGGAGAAGGGCTTCCGCGCCCTCCTCCGCGACGCGTACTTCGAGGGGGCGCACGGCGTCCTCGCGGTGTGCGACCTCACCCGCAAGGACACGTTCTACGACCTGAACAACTGGGTCCAGATGGTCCGAAAGCAGGTGGGCGACGTCCCCATCGTGTTCCTAGGGAACAAGGCGGACCTCGTGGAGCGCGTCGTGGTCAGCCCGGAGGAACTCGCGCGGATGGGCGCCATCCTGAACGCGAAGTACTTCCTGACCTCCGCGAAGACGGGCCGGAACGTGAACGAGGCCTTCCAGATCCTCGCGGACGCCATCGGCCACCGGGGCGACTGAGCCTCGGGGCCCCCGGGGGTACACCCCCCGTTATCCGGAGGGATAACGGCGTGGGAATTCATTTATAATCTAAGGCTGGTCGGCGGGTCGCACTCGGTCGGGTGGACCATGGAACCGGAACGGATGAAGGTCAAGATCTGTCTCGTCGGCGAGGGTGCCGTGGGCAAGACGTGCCTGATCCGTCGGTTCATCCACGACCAGTTCGACGACCGGTACATCTCCACCCTGGGCGCCAAGGTATCCAAGAAGGAGCTCGTCGTCGATGCGGACGGCGAGCAGGTCAACGTGGACATGACCATCTGGGACATCATGGGGGAGAAGGGGTTCCGCGAGCTCCTCAAGGAGGCGTACTTCCACGGAGCGCAGGGCGTGCTCGCGGTCTGCGACATCACCCGGACGGAGACCCTCACGGACCTCGACGAGTGGGTCGCGGCCGTGGTCAAGGTCACGGGGCAGATCCCCGTGGAGTTCCTCGCGAACAAGGCGGACCTAAAGGACCAGCAGGTCGTGACCGCCGAGGACCTCGAGTCCGCGGCGAAGACCCACGACGCGCCGTTCCTGTTCACGTCGGCGAAGACGGGCGAGAACGTGGA
>DUJI01000108.1 GCA_013329855.1 Thermoplasmata archaeon
GGCGTGCAGTAGCCGCACTGGAGGCCCAGATTCGTTCGGAACGCCTCCTGGAGCGGGTGCATCCGGCCCCGGGGCGCGAGGCCCTCGATGGTCATCACCTCGGATCCGTCGGCCTGGACCGCGAACATAGAGCAGGACTTCACGGCGCGGCCGTCGACGAGGATCGTGCACGCGCCGCACTGACTCGTGTCGCATCCCACGTGCGTGCCCGTGAGCCGAAGCTCGTCACGGAGGAAGTCCACGAGGAGAACCCGGGGTTCGACGGTCCGCTCCACACGCATCCCGTTCACGGTGACCGCCACGCGAACTCCGCGCGTCTTCGGCCGGTGAGGGGACGGTCGTTTCTTGCGGGTCGGGGTCCGACGTCGAGCGGGCAACCGATCACATCCTCGCGCGTTCCGTCGCGGTCTCTAGCGCGCGCCGCGTCAGCACCCGGACCATGGCCCTCTTGTAGTCCGGGCTCCCGTGGAGATCCGAGCCCGGCTGGGAATCGACCGAGGCAAGGCGCCCCGCCTCACCAAACGCGGCGTCCGAGGGAGATCTCCCCTTCAGGGAGTCCTCGGCATGGATCGATCGGAACGGCACGGGCGCCACGGCCCCGATGCCCACACGAGCCTCGGAGATTTTCCCCTCGGGGCCCAGGAGCAGCCGGGCGGACACCGCGACGGTCGCGAAATCTCCCGTCTTCCGTTTGAGCTTCTTGTAGGCTCCGCCGCTGCGCGCCGGCGCCTTGGGGATCCGGATCTCGGTGAGCAGCTCGGAGGGGCTCAGGGCCGTCGTGAATGGATCCTCGAAGAACCGGTCGATGGAGAGGGAACGGTCGCCCGCGGGACCCGTGGCGACGAGTTCCGTGTCGAGTGCGAGGAGCGCGGTCCCCCAGTCGCCCGCGGGATCCGCATGAACGAGAGATCCTCCGATGGTCCCGAGGTTTCGGACCTGCGGGTCTCCGAGAACCTTCACCGCATCGGCGAGGAGAGGGTAGCGCTCGCGAATCAACGGGGACGACTCGAACTCCCGGTGACGCGTCATGGCACCGATCCGGAGGAAGCCGCCCTCCTCGCGGATTCCCGAGAGTCCGGGGATGTGGCCGATGTCGATCACGAGGGAGGGAGCCGCCAGTCGCAACTTCATCAACGGGATCAGGCTCTGGCCGCCTGCCAGGATCTTGGCGTCCTCTCCCCCCTTCGCCAGCAGGGCGACGGCTTCGGGCACGGAGGACGCGCGGACGTATTCGAACGCGCGGGGATGCATGGAGCTCCTGCCTCCGGCGGGGTTCGTATTCCGGAGTCCCCTATAACCCTTTCCCGCGGCGGCCGATCGCTAGGCGGACCGAAATCGTGCCCGCACGTGGGGCCTCGGCGTCCCCGTTCAGAATTCCTTGGGGAAGCTGCGGGCCGTCAGGACAATCCGGTTCAGCGGTCCCATCAGCCCCATGACATCGGACATGGAGCCCGCGAGGCGGATCTTGCCCTGTTGGATCAAGCGTTCCATCTCCACCTCCCCTTTGCACAGGCTCACCCAGGACTCGTAGCGGCCCTCGAAATGGTAGTCCGCCTTCGTCTCTGCCGACGCCTCCGAGGTGGCCACCTTTCCCTGGGCTACGGCAATCAGGAAGGACCGCTTCTTGTCGCTCGCGCTGCAGACCATGCGGAACGTCTTGGAGGACATGGCCTTGCCCCACTCGGCATCCGCGTTGAGCCGACGCGCGAGCTCTTCGAAGAACTCCTTCGTGTAGAACTGAATCATGGGACGCGCCAACCTACTCATGCGGGCCGGGGCCAAGTACCCTTTGTCCCGTAGTCTATCGAGGGATACATACCCGTTCTTCAGCGCGCCCGACACTCAGCCCACGCTCTCCTGGAGGATGTGCCGAAGGGCCCGGCGGAGATGCTGGCTCACCGTGTTCCGGCTGAGTCCCGTGAGCTCGGCGACCTTGCGGAGATCGACGCGCGCGGGGATATCGAAGTACCCGAGGTTCCACGCGAGGCTGAGGACCTCTCGCTGCCTTGCAGTCAGATCGGCGCCCATCGCGGTTCCGGTCCGGAACGACCCCCGGCTCTTGAGCTCGAACCGGATGCCCAGGCTCCCGAGCAGCTGGACTACGCGCTTCTCGGCCGGTGCGTCCGCGAGGAAGGAGAGCGTCGCGCGCTCTCGCCCGATGACGGTCGGCGTGGTGGGCGTCACTCCCGCTCCCAATTCCTCCAGGAGTTCCTCGAGGATCCCGGGGTTCTCCTGCCGGAGCAGGGCCGTGTAGGTCCGGCCGTCGGGTCCCACCTCGACGATCTCGAAGTCCCGGAGCCCGTACCGGCGGCGCAGCGACTCTCGCTGCCGCGCGATGTCGTCCCGCGAGCGGCGAGGCCCGGACCGCGTCACCCGGACGAGCAGCATCCGCTCGCGGGGCTGGAACGCGTACACACGCAGGATCTCCACGGATTCGTTGTGGCGGAAGAACGCGTGAGGGAGAAGCCCCGCCTTGACCAAGGGGCGGCTCGGGAGCTCGAGGCTAATCCTCGAAAGGGCCATAGATTACCCGTAACCGTCAGGCTACTTATAGAACGCGGACCTGGCAAGCCCGGAAGGCCGGACCATGGAAGCCCTCGTCGACAAGTCGTCTCCGGTGCGCCGCCTCCCGTCGGAGGCCTGGGAGAAGGGGATCGGTCCCGGAATCGTGGACAAGAAGATCATGGGGCCCAACGACAGCAATTTCATGCTCATGGGCATCGCGAAGATGGAGCCGGGTGTGCACTCTCCGCCCCACCGCCACCGCTACGCGCAGATCTTCTACTTCCTGGAGGGCCGCGGCCAGGTCGTGCTCGACGACCAGCCCCCCATGGACGTGGGACCCGGCGACGTAGTCCGGATGATCCGCGGCGAGATGCACACAGTGATCAACCCCGGTCCCGAGCCCCTGACGCTCCTCGAGGTCCGGGTCCTCCGCAAGGAACAGACGGAGTGGGACTAGTCCCATGGCCTCGCTGGGGATCTGGTGGAAGGCGACGCAACCCCACTCCTTCGTCGCCTCCGCGGTCGGCGTGTTCCTGGGCGCGGCCATCGCCTACGACCGCGCCGGGGCGTTCGACCTGCCCGCGTTCCTCGCCACCCTGACCGGCGTGATCGTCCTCCAGGCCGCCACGAACATGAGCAACGACACGGTGGACTACCT
>DUJI01000104.1 GCA_013329855.1 Thermoplasmata archaeon
CCCGAACACCGGACCGAGCGACGGCTGGCGGATGTTGACCGCGGCCCGCCGGCCGATGAAGTTGAGGCCCTGCGCCAGCCCCACCGATGTCGTCGACTTGCCCTCGCCGAGTGGCGTCGGGGTGATCGCCGTGACGACGACGTATTTGCCCCGCGGCCGCTCGGCCTCCAGGCGCTCGATCGCCTCGAGCGTGACCTTGGCCTTCGTCGGGCCGTACAGCTCGAGCTCGGCGTCGGCGATGCCGAGGTCCCGCGCGACATCGACGATCCGTCGAGGGGTGACCGATCGGGCGATCTCGAGGTCGGAGGCCACCGTGGCCGTGGTCATCGCGCGCTCCCTTCGGTGGCGCCGTCGGCGCCGCTGGCGCCCTCGGCGCCTTCCAGTCTTGTGGCCTGCTTCTGCATGGCCTGTTTCTGCGCCGCCCGGACGAGGTGGGCGAGCAGCAGGGCGTTGGTCAGTGGACCCACGCCGCCCGGCACGGGCGTGATGGCCCGGGCCTTTTCCCGGACCGCCTCGAAGTCCACGTCCCCCACGGTCCGGTAGCCGCTCTTCTTGCTCGCATCGGGGATGCGGTTCGTGGCCACGTCGATGACCACGACACCGTCTTTGACCATGTCCGCCCGGATCGTCCGCGGGGCGCCCATGGCAGCCACCAGGATGTCCGCCCGGCGCGTGTGGGCCGCCAGGTCCCTCGTCGCGCTGTGCACGACGGTCACCGTGGCGTTCGCGTTCTTCGCCTTCTGCATGAGCAGGGCCGCGAGCGGCTTCCCGACGATGTTGCTCCGACCCGCGATGACCACGTCCTTGCCTGCGGGCGGGTTGCCGCTGCGGACCAGCAGCTCGACCACGCCGGCCGGCGTCGCGGGCGCGAACCGGGGACTGCCGATGAGGACCAGCCCGACATTCTCGGGGTGGAAGCAGTCCACATCCTTCATCGGGTGGACGGCCCGGACCGCGGCGTCCACGGAAATCTGCAGAGGCAGGGGTTGCTGGACCAGGATCCCGTGGACCTTCGGATCCGCGTTGAGCTCGTGGACCACGCGGAGCAGCTCCTCCTGGGACGTGTCCTTGGGCATCTCGAGGGTCTGGTGGGCCATCCCCATCTCTTCGCAAGCCTTGCCCTTCATCTTCACGTAGAGCTGGGAGCCGGGGTTGTCCCCGACCAGGATCGCCGTGAGCCCCGGATTCACCCCGCGCGCGCGCAGACGGTCCAGGCGTCCCCGCAGCTCACCCCGGATCTCGTCCGCCACGCGCCTCCCGTCGATGATGTCGCCCGTCATGGAGCTCACCGCGGCGGGGACACGGAGCGGGGACATGGACTTTGGGAAATGGCTCTCGTTACCGGGCCAACCTCCACGCGGGTGCGCGCGCGTGTGGAAATGTCATGCAGAAACCCTATGGAACGTACGCTTTTGGTGTCGGACACGCCTCGATTGGTTATCACCCACGAAAACACTTAAGCCCTCTCCTGGATTTCAGTCCTCTCCGGATGCACTCGAACGATTGGACGCGTGAGCTGACGGAGCGTCAGCGCGAGGTCCTGACCATCGTTGTGGAGAACAAGGTCTACCGGAACCGGGACTCGCGGATTCCGGAGCTGGCCGCCCAGATGGGGATCGCCCCCGCCGCCGTGGCCAAGCACCTCCTGGAGATCGAGAAGAACGCCCTCCTCCTCGTCATGGTCAGTCCTTCGGAGCAGGGCAAGCGGATCTACGAGCGGCTCCAGTTCGAGCCCCGGCTCGAGCGGCAGACCTCGGAGGCCCTCGACGTCCAGAAGATCTCCATCCTGCGGTTCCTCCGGGACCACCCCGACGCGACAACCACGGAGGTCTCCGAGGAGCTCGAACTCTCGGACTACACGACGGTCAACGGCCTCCGGGTGCTGAACGCGATCGCCCTCATCTCAAAGCAACGGGGTCCCGCCCTGCGCCGCGGCGTGCCGCCCTACGTGTACCGGCTGACGGCCCACGGCCTGGACGTCGCCTCCCGCCACGGCTGAGACCGGCACAAGGCAGAAATCGTGCGGACCCCTTGGCTGACGCCGACGTGTACGACGCCGTCGTCGTGGGAGCGGGGCCCGCCGGAGGCATGGCCGCGCGGCAGCTCGCCACCGCGGGGTTCTCCACCCTGGTCCTCGAGAAGAAGAAGATCGTGGGCGAGCCCGTCCAGTGCGCGGAAGGAGTGAGTCGCTTCGGGCTCGAATCCAACGGCCTCCGACCCGACGCGTCGTGGATCGAGCAGCCCATCGACGGCGCGCGCTGCGTCGTGCCGGACGGGCGGAGCTTCTTCATCACCCACCTCCCGGGCTACGCGATCGACCGGGCCGCGTTCGACCGATGGATTGTCGAGGGCGCGGTGGACGATGGCGCCGAGCTCCGCACGTCGACCCGGGTGGACGGCATCGAGCGGCGGGTCGGAGGATGGCGCATCCGCGCGGGCAGCGAGGAATGGGACGCGAGGACCGTGGTGGCCGCGGACGGCCCGACCAGCTTCCTAGCGAAGCGCCTCGGCCTCGTCCGGAGCCAGGACCAGATCCGGGCCTACGAGTACCGCTTCCCGAAGGACGCGGTCGATCTTCCCGATCCCGACCGGTTCCTTCTCTACATCGGGGAGCGATACGATGGTGGGTATGCGTGGATCTTCCCGAAGGGGGACGCGGTCAACGTGGGGGCGGGCGGACACATCGACGCGCACGCCGCGACCGTCGCGTTCTGCCGCGAGCGCGGGCTGGACCCGGAACGGCGGGAGCGGATCATCGCCGGGACGATTCCGTACCGCTACGACCTCGCCGCGTACGGAATCCCGGGCTTCGCGGTGGCCGGGGACGCCGCGGGTGTGACGAACCCGATGAACGGGGCCGGGATTCACCCCGGCCTCTTCAGCGGACGGCTCGCGGGGCAATTCGCGGCCACGGCCCTGGAGAAGGAGGATGCCGGCGTGATGGCCGGCTACGACCGCGTCCTCAAGCAGTCCCCGTTCCTGGATCCGCTCCTCTGGTGGATAATCGAACGCGTGCGGCGCTGGTCCGACCGACTCATGAACACAGTCGGCGGGGAGCTCGACGGCCTGGACTGGCGCGCTGTGAACCTGCGATTCGCCGCGCGGACGGTCCTGCGGAAGCCCGGGCTCACGCTCCACTCGAAGGAGTTCCTTCGGATGGTGCGCGCGCTGGAGTTGTGCGAGCACTACGGGTGGTAACGCCGCGGGCCGTTCCGGCGACGGATTGATTCCCAACGGAATAATCATATTCCCATCAGGGCGACAGGGTAAAAAACGGCCGAGGCCATCGGGGCCAGAATGGCGGTGACATCCGGGGTGAGACCCTCGCGCGTAGGCAGCCGACTCGAGCGCGTCCTTTCCGACGGGGGCTTCGCGGTGACCGCGGAAATCGCGCCGCCGGGCTCCGCGGACCCCATGGAAGTCCGTCGGATCGCGGCCCTTCTCCGCGACTCCGTGGACGCCTGCAATGTGACGGATTGCCAACGGGCCATGGTCCGCATGTCCGCCCTCGCCGCGGCGGTCCTCGCCATGCAGGAGGGCGTCGAACCCGTCCTCCAGATGGTCCTCCGGGACCGCAACCGGATCGCGATCCAGTCCGACCTCTTGGGAGCCGCCGCCCTCGGGATCCGGAACGTCCTGTGCCTCCGCGGGGACCCGACGCAGATTGGGAACGAGCCGAGCGCGCCGGGCGTGTACGACCTGTCCACGGAGGAGTTGCTGTCCACCTGCCGCGACCTGCGGGACCGCGGCGTGCTCCGGGGCGGGGACGCGATCGACGTGCCGCCCCGGCTCCTCCTCGGCGCGAGCGCGAATCCCTTCGCGGGGGGCCTCGAGGAATCCTTCGCCAACCTCCGCGGCAAGGTGACCGCGGGGGCCGACTTCATCCAGACC
>DUJI01000242.1 GCA_013329855.1 Thermoplasmata archaeon
GCCCGCGAGCTCCTCGAGACGGCCGATCGGCGGGAGGTGGAGGTGGACGGCCGGAGGACGACCCTGGGCGAGGCGAGACGCGGACTGGGCCTCTCCCCCGTCGAAGCGCTGGCCTCCGTGGACGCGCATGGCCGCCTATCGGGCCACCCGCCCCCGACGGACGAAGGGACCCTGCTGCAGCGGGAGGACGACCTCGCGTTCCTGCGGCGATGGAAGACGGGCGGCGCGCGCGTCGCAGTCGTCTACGGGCCTCGGGGGATGGGAAAGACGGCGCTCGCCCGTGCGTTCGCCCGGGCGATCCCCCACCCCGTGTGGGTCGACCTCCGGCCCGAGGACACCCTGGAGACGTTCGCCGCCGCGGTGGGCGAAGCGGGTGGCACGGAGGCGGAGGATCCGAGGGATCCGGCCTCCGTGGCCCAGGCCCTCGTGGCCGGCCTCGCGGCCGGGGCCCCGCTCGCGGTCCTGGACGGCTACGGCGAGGTCCCCGAGGGCATCGTGGACACGCTCCGCGCGCTCATGCGGACCACCCCCGAGCTCGCGAACCTGAAGCTCCTCGTCCTCGCCCAGGAGACGACGCCCGCCTACTGCCGGTTCTACGGCGAGGCGGAGCGTCGGGCGGGGTCCGTGGTCGAGCGGCACCTGAGGGGACTGGACCTCGACGGGTGCCGACGGATGCTCGGCAACCCGGCGATTCCCGACGAGGACCTTCGGCGAATCTACCTCCTCACGAAGGGGTGTCCGCTGTACCTCCAATACATCCGCGAAGGCGACGAGTACGGGCTGCGACAGAACAGCCGGTTCACGAAGGCCGAGATCCGCCTCCTGCTCTACTCGGGCCGCGCGGGGACGTGACCCGAGGATCACTCGGCGGACACCGAGGACGCGGCAGCCGGTGCGGGTTCCGTGGAGGACGCCCGCAGCACGTACAGGAGCTGTGCGATCTCTCCCGCGGCATTTCGGACCGGGACGGCCAGGACCTCGCTGGCGACATGGCCTCCGTCCCGCGCGCGGAGCCGCAGGCGCTTCGCGGCGGGCGACGGGGACGACGCATCCCGGGTCCACCCGACGCTCGCCTGGGCCTCCGTGATGTCGAAGACCTCGTGGGCGGGGCGGCCGCGCACCTCGGCGCTCTGCCAGCCCAGAAGGTTCTCGGCCGAGGGATCGAGTCCGAGGACGCGGAAATCGCGGTCGAGCACGATGACCCCGTCGGCCAGGGAGCGCGCGAGCGCCTCGAAACGTCTCCGCTCCAGGTCCAGGGACTCCATCCGGAAGGCCCCATCCAAGGCGACCGCGAGGGACGTGGCGATCCCCTGGGCCACGTTGATCTCCTTGGAGGTGAAGTAGTGGCTCTGGGCCGAGTGGTCCAGCCACAGGATGCCGAGGACGCGCCCGCGGCAGACCAGGGGGACGAGGAGGGCCGCGTGCATGCCGAGCCTCTTCACAACGGCCGGCGGAAGGGCTGCGTCCCGGGAATCCGGCTTCACCAGGGCGGGCAGGTGGAGGGCGACGAGACGCTGGGCGAGGCGCGGCATGTCTGACTCGGCGATCCGCAGGTCCACGAACGGCGTGCCCGGGGCACCGGGGCCGAAGGAAGCCGCGGTGCGGAACTCCCGCGCGGGCTCGTCGGACAGGAGCACGGCGCATCGGTCCACCCGGAGAAGGCTGGGGGCGACACGGACCACGGACTCGAGCATCTCCTCCGTATCGGTGAGATCGCCGACCATCCCGGCGATCCCGAGCAGCGCGGCGAGGATCTGGGTCTCGCCGATCTCCTCCGGCAGGGACAAGCGTCCGGCTCACGCGGACTCCATCGTAAAGAACGTTTGCGGTTGGTTATCAGGTCGGGGGACGACCGCGAAACGCCTTTACGGTGGGCGGGCATGGCCGCGGCGTGGCGTATGTGCGCGTCTTCCTCGCCGTCCTCGGCGTGATCTTCGCCGTCGCCGGCCTGTTCGTGGGCTGGACGTACGACTCGCTCGCGGGCCTGGCCATCCTGCTCCTCGGCGCGTTCCTCCTGTTCCTCCCGCTCATCTCCTACCGCTCGGACGACTGAGGCGGGGCGCATGGTTTAAGTGCCTCCCTCCCTTGGTCCGGCACGTGTACCGCGTCTTCCGCGTTCCCGCGAACCAGCTGTCGGCCGTCGATCTCGTCTACCGGGACAACTTGGCGGGCCGCCAGAGCATCACGGTGCGCGAGGCCCGCACCCTGGGCCTAAGCGGGGAGGGGAACCTCGTCCTGATCGAGGGCAGCGAGGATGGTGTCGGCCGGGCGGAGGCCCTGCTCAAGGAGCACGCCACGGCCCTGACCGGGGCCGAAGCGGAGAGCGCGTATCGCGCGTTCCGGGCGCAGGACGACGAAGCGGCCTCCGGCCTGGGGCTCGTCTTCGGCGGCTAGGCCCTAGGCGAACAACCGCTCGCCCTCGGACATCCGGTCCTCGGGGGGCGGGAGCGGGTCGAGTTCCCTCTGGAGCCACGCGACCAGCCGCGGGTTGGCCGCCCGGGCGTTCAGGAACACGACGAGGGATCCGCCCCGCATGGTGACCACGTCGTGGAGGTCGGCCAGGGCACGCTGGACCCGCTCCGCGCCGTTGTGGAGGATCAGATGCTCGAGGCAGTCGACGAGCACCACGCCGTCCGGGGACGCCTCGAGGAACCGGGTGGCATGGGAGCGGAGGTCGCCGAGGCGCTTGGGATCCACGCTGTCGGGCGTCCCGGACAGGGAGGTGACCCGGAGAAGACGCCCACCGGAGGGCGGTACGTCGGACGTCCGGTCCGTGATCCAGAAGCACGGCTTCCCGGCGTCCGCTGCGGACCGGAGGAAGGCGGCGGCTGCATCCGCGGGCCCCAGGGCGATGTAGCCGAGGCCCCGCTCGAGGTGCGGGACGATGGGTTCTCCCCCCTAATGCAGAGCAGAAGGGCGGGCGTCCATGACGCTGCGCCGGCATAAAGCCGGCGGTCGGGTTCGCCTGACCGAGAATCGTGCGCGCTCAGAGCGACTTGATCTTGTCCGCCACGAAGGTCCGGATCTCGGGGTCGTCCGGGATGGTCAGAGACCGCTTGAACCGCTCCGTCTTGTCCGGGAGGTAGTATCCCCGGGAGACGGAGATGAACTCGTTGGTGCCCTCCGCGGTCGTCGCCCGCTTCCGGGCAATCTCCAGGAAGTTGTTTCGCCCGAAGTTAATTTTCTCCGCCCGAATCGTCTCAAACTTCACGTCCGCGCTCCGTCTGCCTCTGTCTTCCTCTTCCATTCCGACGCCTCCATGACCGAGGGCTTCGCTCCCGCCGGGACGCGGGGACGCGCGGAACGGTCGCACGCAATATAAACGTTCCCGGTCGCCCGCGCGGGCCCATGACGGAGTCAACGGCAGACATGGCGCACGGAGAGTGAGGGGCCGAGCGCGTCACGGGAGCAATACCCAATCCGTTAAATAGCGGGCTCCCATCGTATCGACATCCATGGTCTGCCCACGCTGTGGGGCCGCGTTTGAAGGGAATTTCTGTCCGCGCTGCGGCACGCCGGCTCCCCGGCCGGTCCCCGCCGCGGCCGCACCGGGCATCGTGTGTCCGCGGTGCGGCATGCCCTTCCAGGGCAACTTCTGTCCGCGCTGCGGCCTGCCCGTCGGGATGGCCGCGTATCCCATGCCCCTCCGACCCGGACCGTCTTCCGGGACGCGGAGCACCCTCTCCGTGCTTTGGATCCTCGCCCTCGTCGGGTTCTTCATCTTCATCGCCACGAACTTCGCGGGCCTCCTCCTGAGCCCCGCCTACATCGTGCCCGGGATCCAGGGCATCGCCTCGGGGCAGAACGCGAACCAGGCCTTCACCACGGGAATCGCCAACTGGACGTTCCAAGCGCTCAACGCGTCCGCCGCGACGTCGACGTACGTTCCGACCGGCGGCCCCTCGGGCGGCTACGTCCAGATGACCCTTCCCGCGGGGAACGCGGGCGGCGAATGGGTGCAGGCCGTACCGATTCACG
>DUJI01000113.1 GCA_013329855.1 Thermoplasmata archaeon
GCCCATGGGGGAGTTCCTCGCGCGCCTGCCGCCGGGTGTGTACCACTCCATCCGCGTGGAGACGTCCCAGCCCTCGGCCCTCCTGGCCTTCCTGAGGACCACGGATGCGAGCGTCCACGTGTACGGCCCCGGCATCCTGCGCGCGGACATCCACAGCGACCCGCCCTCGGACGACCGCCTGACGAACCTCCTCCTGACGTACGGCACGGGCACGATCCCCGAGGACCTCGTGACCACGGTCCTGTCCCAGGGCACGAACTCCGTGCGGGTCGTGGCCCTGGGCCTCGGCGCGTTCCTCGGCCTCCTCGTGGCCCTGGGGATTCACGCGGTCCAGGCCCGGGCCTTCGCGGACCGCCGCCGGACCGTCGGCGTGCTGCGAGCCCTCGGCGCCGGACCGGGGTACCTCCGGGCGCGGATGGTGCGCGAGACGCTTCCCTGGTCCCTCCTCGCGGGCGGCCTCGGCGCGGCCCTCGGCGGCCTCGTGGCCGTCCTGCTGCAGCCCGCGTCCTCCCCCCTGCTCTTCGGCCACGAGGTCCGGGCGACCTTCGATCCCGCCACGTTCCTCCTCGTCCTCGCGGCGACCGTGCTCGCGTCCGTGGCCTCGTCCCTCGTCCTCGTGGGCCGCGCGCTGCGGGAGCCGCCCCAGGAATCCATCTCCGAGCGCAAGGTCCGCGAAACGCCGCACACCCTGGAGGTGGTCCTGCGAGGCTGAAGGTGGACGGCGCCCTCCTGGCCGCCCTGTTCCTCCTCGCCCTGGTCCTCCGGCTCGTCCCCCTCCTGTTCTCCCCGCTGCCGTACAACGTGGACGGCTTCGCCCTGACGAAGATCGCCTCCGATTTCGGCGCAACGGGGCACTGGTCGCTGAACGCCTCGGACCCGAACTCCGCGGACCTCAAGCTGCCCGCCTTCTCCCTGTTGTGGCACGCGGTCGTCGGGCTGGGCGGCCTGAACCCCCTGACCGACATCCAGTGGGTCCTGCCCGTCGTCACGTCCACGATCGTCCTGCCGGTCTACCTCATCGGCGTCCTCCTCACGGGCCGCCGCTCCGTCGGCGCGGCCGCGGGCCTCTTCCTCGCCGTCTTCGGCAGCTTCCTCTTCCTGACCAGCGTCGTGATGAAGGAGTCCCTCGCCCTGGTCTTCGTCCCCGCGATCGTCCTCCTCTTCCACGGGCGGGCGGATCCGCGGAAGCGCATCCTGGCCGTCGTCCTGCTCCTCCTGCTCGGCCTGCTCCACCACGTGACGCTCCTCGTGACCACGGGCATGCTCGGCACCCTGATCCTCCTGGCCCACGCGCGGGACCTGTCCCTGGGCCGCCTGTCCCCGCGGAGGCTTGCCCTGGACGTCGCCTCGGGCCTCGGCCCGTTCGGCGTGGGCATGGCCTACTACGAGGCCGTGGGCCTGGGCACGATCCCCCAGGCCCTGGACGACTTCGTCCTGTTTCTCGCCCTCGTGGTCCTCCTCGGGGTCCTCTTGGTCCGCGCGTGGCGTCCCGCGATCGCCCGCCGCGGCCGGCGGCCTGCGGTGACCTCGGGCCGCGTCCTCCTGGTCCCGGCCCTGGTCGTCGCGGGCGTGCTCGTGAACGCCCGCACGGACGTCTTCGCGGGAACCCTGGAGACCCAGGTCGCGCTGCTCGAGCTCCTGCCCGCCCTCCTGTTCCTCGCGGCCCTCGCGGTCGTGGGCTACGTCGTCGTGCGGCGAACCGCGAACCGCGCGAGCGACCTCGTGCTCGCCCTGGCCGTCGCGCCGATCGCCTTCGCCCTCTTCGGCTTCCTCCGCGGTCTGGACAGCTTCAGCTTCCGCATCGAGTACCGGTCCTTCGATTTCCTGGACTACGCGTTCGCGCTCCTGGCCGGCATCGGGACCGTGGCGATCGCGGCCCGGCTCCGGGCCCACCGCGGCGCCCGCGTGGTCCTCGCCGCGGCCTTCTTCGCGGCCCTCCTCGCGACCACGCCGATGGCCTGGAGCACGCAGGCCGTCTTCGGCGTGAACAACGTCACGACGCCCGCGGAGTTCCAGGCGCTGTCCGTCCTCGCCTCCCTGGGCGCGACCCGTGTGGCCACGGACCAGCGGATGGCCGCCGTGGGGGCGTGGTGGTTCGGCCTCGAGGGGGACCGTTCGCTTCCCTATGCCCTCCAGGATGGCGGCGTGGTCCCCCGGGCGGACTACGCCCTCATCCTGGAGCGATGGACCGCGGTCGGGGCGCAGGAATTCCCCGGGGCCAACGTGCCCGTGAGTGCCGCATCCCTCCAGGCGTTTCTCGCGGCGAATCGGGTCGTATACGTCACCGGCGGGCCCGGGGACCGCATCTTCGTGGTCCAGTTGACGGGCTTGCCGATCACCTAGGCCCCTGCGATCTGCGGGTGAGGCACGCCTTCGTTCCTCTGCCAGGATTGCACGAGTACGAATCCTCGATCGGAACGACGAGAGAGATGCCCATGTGGACGCGCCGGGAGTCCGTCAGGCCGGAGCGACCTACGCGCGGCGCGAACTCACGGAGGCCGCGGCCGCATGCCACCACGCCTTGTCCCGGGCCTCCGCACGGGAGTAGCCGTGGCTGCGGTACCATCCATACTTCTGCTCGAACACGAGCAGCTTGGACAGGGTCATGGACAGGAAGGCACGGACGAACCGCGGCAGGCGCGCGGCGAGGCGTTCCTCGAGGAGCGCGTCGGCAGGAGGGAACGGCTCCGGGGGCGCGGGGACCCGGATCCTGTGGATGCGGGCGTCGTGGCCCGGAGGGACCTCGAAGGTGAGCTGCTCGAACTTCATGACGAAGGCGTCCTCCTCGATGCTCGCGCTTTCGTATGGTCGGGGGCGGGTTATAGCCCCCACGCTCTGAGAATCACGGGTGATTTCCACGGGGGACGTCGGCCCTGCATTTTTTTGTGACCTCTTGTCCTTTTTGTAAACCGCGGTCTCGTGCCTGCGCCATGATGGACAAACGGGCGACTGGCGTTCGGTCCAGGTTCGGATTCCCGAAAAAAGGACGGGTCGCGACGATCTGTATCGCACGCGAGAATCTGCCGCGTGGAACGGTCGCGGCTCCCCTGGGTGCATGTCGCGCACGCTGCCGCGCCCCGATGGCCACCAGGGCGTCGATTCTCGCAGCGGGGACACGGCCAGACCCGTCGCCCGTTCGGCCTAGGGAGTTCTAGCGGGCAACAGAAAGAGCTATCCCCTGGGAGACCCGTGGCTGTTTTGCGGGGGAGGGACGAAAATCGCCGCAGAACCGGCCGAAGGCTCGCCGCGGGAATGCAGTCACCCTCGGGCCGTACCCACGAGCACGGAGGCAGGCCCCATGATTTCGCTGTGGGTGATCGTGTGCCCGGATTGCGGGACCGAATTCGTCGAGGAAGCCGACCGTCCGCAGGACTAGTCGGTTCGTGGACCGTCGCTTCGCCCGACTGCACCAGACGTGGCACGGAGGCGCCGCTTCCCTCCTCCCGTGGCCGGAGCTCGCCCGAGAAACCGCGGGCCTCACGGCTGCGACTCTCGGGTGCGCCGCCTTCGTTCCTGCACGAGGGCGCCGAGAGCCTCGAGGGCATCCGACCCGGTCGCCCCGGTTTCGCGTGCTCGGGGAGGTGAGGCAGCAGGCACTGCCCGGCGCTATATCGAAAAGTCGATTATATAATCGAAAAACCGATATAGTTCCGCGGCCTTGGCCATCCTGTGTTCGAGAATCTCTTGGGCTCCAAGGCCAAGGTGCGTATCCTCCGTCTCCTTTGCACGCACCACGTGCGGGAGTTCACCCTCCGGGAGCTCTCTCAAGCGGTGGGCCAGTCCCTCGGCACGATCCATCCCGCCGTGCAAGGGTTGATCGGCACGCGGATCCTCCTCACCCGGCGGGTCGGCCGCTCCCGGACCGTTCGCATCAATGAGGGCCATCCGCTATACCCCGCCCTCGTCTCCCTGTTCCGCGAAGAGGGCTCTGCCTTCGCCCGTGTGGCCCGGGCCTTCGCGGAGACCCTGCCCCGGGACGGCGTCGAGGCCGTGATCCTCTTCGGCTCCGTGGCCCGCGGGGAACCCTCGGTCCGGAGCGATGTCGATGTCCTTGTCGTGGTGGACGATGCAAGGAAGGCCAGGGCCATCCGCCGAGCCGCCGCCTCCATGTTGGACCGGTTCGACGTGAACGTGTCCCCTCTCATCCTCCCCAAGGATGAGGCGGACCGGCGGCTCGCCGTCTTCGATCCCCTGCTCGAGACCATCGCGGCCGAGGGGAAGCTCCTCCGGGGGAGGGCGACGTGGCTCGGACGGTGAGGCGCGAGGCCGTCCCTGCCTTCCTCCGCCAAGCGGAGGAGTTCCTGGAGTCCGCGCGACGGAACTTCGAGGAGAGGCGGTACAATGCCGCCGGCTTCGACGCCGTCCAGGCACTGATCAACGCCAATGACGCCCTCACGGCTCACGTCCTCGGGGCCGTGGCCTCCCTCGACCACCGCGAGGCCCTACGCCTGCATGCGGACGTCGTCCGGCTCCTGGGAGACCCTTCCCAGCGGGAGGTCCTCCAGCGGGATCTGGATCAGCGGTCCACCTTCGGCTACCTCGGAACGGCCGCCTCCCGTTCCCAGGCCGAGCGGGTGCTCCGGGATGCCGCCCGGTTCCTCGAATGGGTGCGCCGCGCTCGGGCCCCTTCGGCCTGAGGGTCGCGATGGCCGGTGGGCTCGCGGAGCGCTCTTGCTCAGGCCGATGCGTGGATCGTGTACGACGACTCGACTCGGGGGCGCGCGTGGACAGCCAGGGATTCCGCGGGGATGCCTCGAAAAGTCGTGATCGATGGCCGACGCATCCTCAACCGGAAGTCCGTGAAACGCATGGGACTCCGGGTCCTCGGTGGCCAAGCCGACCCAGTCTCAGCCCTCGACGAGCCCCTTGTTCCGCAGCTCCTCGTAGGCCCGTTCGAAGCCGTCTTTGGCCTCGACCTTTCGGCCCCACTCCACGAGCTCCTTCATGCCCTCCTCGAAGGCCACCTTCGGCTCGTAGCCCAGGAGTCGCCGCGCCTTGGAGATGTCCGCGAAGCAGTGCCGCACGTCGCCCGCCCGGAACTTGTGCGCGACCACGGGTGCGAGCTTGCTCCCGTACAGGGTCAGGAGAACGTTGGCGACGTCGAGAACGGACAGACCCCGCCCCGCGCCGACG
>DUJI01000120.1 GCA_013329855.1 Thermoplasmata archaeon
GGCGTGCGCGTGCTCAAGCAGATTCGCGCGGGCATCCTCTGGCTCAACACCTACCACCCGACGTACAACGAGGCGCCCTGGGGCGGGTACAAGCAGTCCGGGTTCGGGAAGGACCTCGGCGTCTACGCGGTCGAGGAGTACACGAACGTCAAGCACGTCTGGGTCGAGCTCACGGGCGCCGCGCGGAAGCCGTGGCACTACACGGTCTGTGGACCCCAGGACTGAGCCGCCGGGGCGCGCGGCTCACTCGCCGCCCGTTTCTTCCACGCGCTTCAGCACCTGGAGGGCGGTGAGTGTGATCCACTTGCTCGGCCGGCCCTCCGTCTCCAGGGCGAACCGTTTGGGCTGCTTGCGGAAGCGATAGCCCGCCCCCGCTCCGAGGTCCGGGTGGACCTTGTCCAGGGCCCACGTCCCGTCCGGGCGACGCTTCTTCTCCAGCAGATCGAGTGCGGGCCGGAGGCGCGCGTCGTCCCCGTAGCCCAGGCGGGTGAGCATGTCCAGGCCCACGAGGAAGTCGTAGTAGTAGTGCACGGGGTAATGGGTCCTCGTCCACGGGACGTACCGCCTCCCCTGGTGGAGGAGCTCCCGCTCCAGGAAGAACTCGGCTCCGCGCTCGATGGAGCGCCGGATCCGCGGCGAGCGCCTGGCGGCAGGCAGGAACGCATACGCGTACAGGCCTTCCCATGCGTCGAGGGTGCCGCGGCCGAAGGCCTTTTCGTAGAAGCAGTGCCATCCGCCGTCCTCCATCTGGTGATCCACGAGCCACTCGTACGCGGAACGGACCCTGGTGTCGTCGCCGAACCCGCACCGCATCAGGGTCCTCGCCAGGTTGCCCGTGAGGCACAGCTCGCTGCGAACCCATGTGCTGCCGGGCGTGTCGAAGCCGCCGTCCTCCCGGGCGTATTCCGACAAGAAGCGTTCGCATGCCCTCCGAACCCGGGCGTCCCCCGCGGTCATGCCGAGGTCAGCGAGGACGATGAGCCGCCAGATCGTCGCCGTGTACTTCGGGCGGTACAGATCCTCGCGGGATTCCCAATGCCCCTCGGGCCGCTGGCTCCGGAGGATGTCGCGAGCCCAGCCCCGGGTCGGGATCGCCGCACGCGCCTCCCGGACGTCCGGATCCTTCTGGCCTCGGTCGAGCAGGTCCACCAAGGTCGCGAACCGCACTGCAGGCTGGGAGGGTTCGAGGAGCCACTCCAAGACTTCGGGGGTTATCTGCATGCGGCGCCCCCGAACGCATCCGTCCTTCTAAAGGTCCCCGCACCGCGGGCGGACATGCGAACGGTTTGGCCCCCCGAGAGCCGTGAGGCCCGGCTCCCGGCCAACGACGGCCGCTAGGAGTCCTGCGCCGGGATTCGCCTCCCGAGATCTCGGGTCCGAGGGGACGGAAGGACGTTGTCTGGTATCCATCGAACGAGGGTTCCCCCCGGAGGCTCCGCGTCCACGAAGGGACCGCACAGTTCGGAGGTGAAGGCCGGTGGGCTTCTTCGCGGGGCTTTGCGTGAGTCCGCCGTCCGCGCCCGCTCACGCGTTCTCTCGCCCCACGAGTCTCTCGTACGTGCGGAGCGCTCTCGGACTCGACTGCCAGTCGCCCGAGACTTTGAGGCCGGGAAGCTCGCCCTGGCTCATACGCAGGGCGAGATACTTCGCGGAGTACGGGCCGCGTCTCGCCAACTTCTTCGTTGTCAGGAGCCGGTCGTCCTCCGTGCCCAGCTGGTTGAGCAGGTCGAGCATCGACCGGCCCATGGCCTCCCGGAGGAATTCCTCGAAGACGTCGCGGTCCCCGGCGTGCTCCGCGTCGAGGGCCTTCAGGTACCGCGCGCGGTCGGACGGGAGCACGTGGACCGGCGGCCAATTGTGGCGGAGGAAGTGGAGGTTCAGGAGGAGGCGCCCCACCCCCCCGTTGCCGTCCTCGAACGGGTGGACGGCTTCGAACTGGTAGTGCATCCATGCGCCCAGGGAGAACACGTCCTCCGCGCGCAGATCGCGTTGCGAGTACTCCCGTTCCCAGTCTTCCATCAGGCCGGGTACCCGTTCCATCCTTGGGGGTGTAAACCGCGCCCCCGCGATGCCGACGTTCACCCGACGCCAGGCTCCTGCGGTCGGTAGCACCGTCTGGAAGACGATCCGATGCAGTTCGAGCGCCGTGTCCCGACGCAGCGGTGCCGCCCGTCGCTGAAGGAGCCCGCGGAAGGCGGTCTCGTGCTGAAGGGTCTCGAGTACGTCTGGCACCGGCCGATTCGCGACGCTGCGCTGCTCTAGCAGCAGTCGTTCGACGTCCCGACGCGTGAGGGCGTTGCCCTCAATGGCATTGGTGCCCCAGGTGTTCAGGGCGCCCGTGCGTTTCCAGACCGACTCGGGAATCGTGTCGATCGGGCTCCGGCTGAGAAGTGTCTCGCGCAAGGAGAGTAATATGGAATAGCGCATCTGTTAGTTATCATTCCATATGTCCTATTTAAACTGATATGGTCTTAGCATCACGCCATACAGAAGACCACATATCCCCTTCGAGACTCTGCGGCCGAGCGATTGGGACGGCTCACGAGGAAGTGGACCGGGTGGGACTTGAACCGCAGTCCCCACCCGCCCGTCCCACAGCTGCGCGGGCCAGGCGGGACCGCAAACGCGGGCTAGAGCGGGGATCCGCGGGTCTTTGGGAGTTTGAGATCGTACCTCGGGAACCCTGGCTCGAGCTCCTTCGGCAGAGGGATGCCCGCCTGCCTCGCCAGGACCCAGAACTCCTCCTCCGTGAGCCCGCGCCGGCGTTCTTCCCGCTCGCGGAAGAGCTCGATGAAGGCCTGGGCATCCATCTTGGACTTCCCCTCGGAATATTCCTTGATCCGTGCGACGAGGGAGGCCACCTGATCCGGGTTGGCCTCGACGTGGTTGGTCTTGAGCTTCTCCGCGACCGAGGCCGAGCCCGTGTGCTTCCCGTAGATGNNCGAGGCCGAAGTCGTTGTGGCCGTGGAAGGAGAGCTGGATCCTGGGGAGGCGGGCCGTGACCTGCTCGACAAACCAGCGGATGCCGATGGGGGTCATCACGCCAACCGTGTCGCAGATGACCGCGCGGTTCGCGCCCGCCTGGATGCAGGCGTTGTAGAGATCGACGACGTAGTCCAGGTCCGCGCGGAACGTGTCCTCCGTGACGAAGGACACGCGGAGCCCGTGGTCCTTCGCGTACTCCGTCTCGCGGACGGCGGCCTCCTTGACCTGCTCCCGCGTCATGTTCAGCTTGTAC
>DUJI01000246.1 GCA_013329855.1 Thermoplasmata archaeon
GTCAAGGAGCGGATCCTCGAGCATCTGGCGGTGCGCACGCTGAACCCCGACGCGGTGGTCATCGAGGCGGCCTCGCCAATCACGCCCGACGACGGCGTGCAGATCCGCGGCAAGAAGGTCCTCACGATTGAGGATGGGCCCACCGTTACCCACGGAGGGATGGAGTACGGGGCTGCGTACATCGCGGCCCAGCGCTTCGGCGCCGCGGAGATCGTGAGCGCGGTCCCCTACGCGGTCGGCTCGATCAAGGAGACGTACCGGAAGTACGCGAACTCGCGGAAGGTCCTCCCCGCCATGGGCTACGGCGAGAAGCAGATCAAGGAGCTCCAGGAGACGATCGACGCGACGCCGTGCGACCTCGTCGTGAGCGGGACGCCCATCGACCTGAGCCGGGTCCTCAAGGCGAACAAACCCATCGTCCACGTGCGCTACGAGCTGGACGAGATCGGCCACCCGAACCTCGAAGAGGTCCTCACGGACTGGAAACTGATCTGAGACTTCAGCGTTCCTTGGTCCCGCAGGCTATACGCAGGTAGCGCGAGACGGCTCGACCCGGAGAGAGGAGCCACTGGGCCCGCGCCGCCAGGAAGTCATCGACTTCTGCCTGCGTAGCGTAGCCGGCCTCGCGGAGCCCCCGTAACCGTCGGGGCCCCATGAGTGCCTCCAAGTACAGCTCCGCGGTCTCGGGCCGGCTCTCGAACCGAATCGTTTCCGTCTCCACGCGCCCCGCTCCCGCCTCCCGCAGGATATCCCTGAGGCGCGCGCCGACGCCACGGTCGCCCCCGCGGTCTCGATGCCAGGCGTCGTATCGGCTCATGAGCATCTCGAGTTCGGGCAGTGCCGGGTTGACCGCGAGGGAGAGGGTCCGGTCCACATCGGACACCGCGAGGCGGCCTCCGGGACAAAGGACCCGCATCGCCTCCCGTGCGGCCTCGACGGGACGGGGCAAGTACTGGAAGACGAGCCGAGCCAACGCGAAGTCGAACGCATCGGCGCGGAGGGGGAGGCGCGTCACCGTCGCCCGGAGGAGCGCCATGTGGGCCACACCGGGGCCAGGCACCTCCCACACGTGGGGGAGGCCTTCCGCGCGGGAGTCCACCGCCACCAGGGTGGAACCTGGCAGGAGTCGGAGCAATTCCGCTGCGACCACCCCAGGCCCAGATCCCAGGTCGAGGAGACGCTGGCCATCATGCAACCCGAACCGACGCAGGACGCGCATCTCCTCGGGCCATCCGAGAAGGACCCGCGCCAGACGCTCGTCCGGGGTCCCGCTCACGGGAATTCCCCCGGATGAAGCCGGTGGTACTCCCACAGCATGGCGAACGCGATGGCGAAGAAGAGGATCAGCCAGTCCACGGGGCTCGTGACCGTGGCCAGGAAACCGGACAGGGCCGCCGGAAGGAGCACGAGGATGAGGAAGCAGGCCCACACGACGATCCTCACGAGGCGGCCCTTGGGATCGTACCCCGCGCGCTCCAGGATCTCCGGGACCACGACGAACGGGAAGAGAATGGCCACGAAGACGAGAGCAATCAGGAGGAGGTCCACCATGGACGCCTCGCGGAGGGAGGAACGAAGGATGAATCTTTCCGCGACACGCGGACGCGGAGAGGCAGACCTTTAATCTCGCTTCGTCGTTTCCGCCTCCGGGGCGGAGCATCATGGCACAGAAGGTTACCGTCATCGGCGCGGGAGAGATGGGTCACGGCATCGCGGAGCTGCTGGCCCTCCATGGCTACACGGTCTCCATGCGGGACATCAAGCAAGAGTACCTCGACCGGGGCATGGAGCGGCTCCGGTGGTCGCTCGACAAGCTCGTCGAGAAGGCCCAGGTCACGCGGCAGCAGGCCGACGAGGCCCTCGCGCGGATCCACACGACCCTGGACGTCGCCGAGGCGTGCCGGGACGCGGACTTCGTCATCGAAGCCGTGTTCGAGGACGTCGAGCTGAAGAAGAAGGTGTTCCACGAACTCGACGAGGCGGCTCCGGACAAGGCCATCCTGGCGTCCAACACGAGCGCCATCCCGATCACGAACATGGCGTTCGCGACGCGCCGACCCACGAAGGTCGTGGGGATGCACTTCTTCAACCCGCCCATGCTCATGCCCTTAATCGAGGTCATCCGGGCGGAGAAGACCTCGGACGCGACCCTGCAGGCGGCCGTCGACCTCTCCAAGTCCCTCGGGAAGACGGCCATCGTCGTGCGCAAGGACGTCCCGGGGTTCATCACGACCCGCGTGCTCGCGCCCTACATGAACGAGGCCGCGTGGATCCACCATGAGGAGAAGGTCCCCATCGAGACGATCGACGCGGCCATGCGCTACCGGGCCGGCTTCCCCATGGGCCCGTTCGAGCTCGCCGATCAAGTGGGCATCGACCTCCTGTTCACCGCGCAGGAGAAGGCGGGCATGCCCGTGCCGCCGCCGTTCCAGCAGATGTACGCGGCGCGCAAGTTCGGGAAGAAGTCGGGAGAGGGGTTCTACTCCTACAAGGAAGGACGGCCCAAGCTCACCCCGGACATGGCGGGCTCGTTCGACCCCATCCGCATCCTGGCCCCGATCATCAACGAGGCCGCGGAGCTCGTCGCCATGGGCGTGGCCAGCCCCGCGGAGATCGACGAGGCCATGCGCCTGGGGACCGCGTTCCCGAAGGGGCCGCTCGCCCTCGCGGACGAGCTGGGGATCGACAAGGTCCTGGCGGCCCTGAAGAGCCACCCGCGGTTCAAACCGGCGAAGATCCTCCAAGACATGGCCGCGCGCGGGGACCTCGGAGTCGCGTCGGGGAAGGGCTTCTACGAACACCGCGCCACCGCGGCGGAGGGCGCTCCTCCGACGTTCGAGAGTATCCTCGTGGCGAAGGACGCGACGAGCCATGTGGCCACGATCACGCTGAACCGACCGGACCGCCTGAACACGTTCACGCCCGAGATGTTCGAGGAGATTGAGCGCGCCCTGGTCGGCCTCGAGAAGGACGACGAGGTCCACTGCGTCGTCTTCACGGGTTCCGGGGAGCGGGCGTTCAGCGCGGGGGCGGACCTCACTGCCTTCGGTGGCGCATCCAAGGCCCATCAGTTCTGGAAGGTCTCCCGGCGCTCCGAACAGGTCTTCCATACGGTGGCCAACTTCTCCAAGCCCACGATCGCCGCGCTCAACAGCTCCGCGGTCGGCGGCGGCCTCGAGCTCGCCCTCGCCTGCGACTTCCGCATCGCAGCCAAGCGGGCCAAGATCGGCCAGACCGAGGTGGCCCGCGGTCTCGTACCCGGGGCGGGAGGCAGCCAACGCCTCGTGCGCATCGTCGGCCTGGCGAAGGCCAAGGAGATCGCCATGTTGGGCGACCGGATCATGGCGGAGGAAGCTGCGGCCATCGGGCTGATCATGAAGGCCGTCGAGAACGACGGGTTCGAGGCGGAGGTCAAAGCCTTCGCGGAGAAGCTCGCAGGAGGACCTCCCGTGGCCCAGCGGCTGATCAAGGTCATGCTGAACCGGAGCGGCGACGTGCCCATCGATGCGGCCCTCGAGATGGAGGCCATGGCCTTCGGGCTCGTCATGTCTACGGACGACGTCTACGAGGGCATCCAGGCGTTCATGGAGAAGCGGCCGCCCGCGTTCAAGGGCGAGTGAGGCAGCCCGCTTTCCGTTGCCCCGCGCAACCCGTGACACAGGTCACGCCGGCCGAGGAGCCTCGATGCCCTAGCCCCGGGCGATGATGCCCTTCCTCGCCAGCGCCCCGATCTGCTTCGACGTGTAGCCAAGGGAGCGCAGGATGGCTTCCGTGTCCTCGCCTTTCGCGGGCGCCCGAGCCGGGTTCCGCGTCTTGGAGACGCTGTGCTTCGCCGGATGCCCGATCACGGGCATCTTCCACAGGCCCGGCACGTCGACCACAGGAAGGAGTTCACGGGCCCTCACCTGCGGGTCCTTGACCAGCTCGGCGACCGTCTTCACGCCCACGATGGGGAGGTTCGCCTTGGCGAAGAGCGCCTCCCACTCCGCCTTGCCCTTCGAGCGGAACCGGGAGCGGAGGATGGTCACGACGCGCGCCTTCTCCCGCTCGTCAGCGAACTGGGCGTCCTTGAGCTCGGGCAGCTCGAGGACGTCGCACATGGCCTCCCAGAACTTCGGCTCGACGACGGCCACCGCAAGCCAGCCGCCATCGGCGGCCTCGTACAGGTTGTAGAACGGGAATGTGCCCGTGAGGAGGGTCTCCCCCGCGACGGGCTCCTCGCCCGTGGCGAGGTACCGCGCCAGGTTCAGGACCATGAGGCTGACCGCCGTGTCGAAGATGGACACGTCGATGAACTCGCCCTTCCCGGTCTGGTCGCGCGTCCGGAGGGCCGCGAGCACGCACATGGCCGCGTTGAAGCCGCTCGCCAAGTCCGCCATGGGCACCCCAGGTATGGCGGGTCGCCCGTCAGGGTCCCCGCTCACGCCCAGGATGCCCGCGTGGGCCTCGAACGTGATGTCGTGCCCCGGCACGTCCTTCGCGGGGCCCGTCTGCCCGTATCCGGAGAAGGAACAGTAGATGAGCTTCCGGTTCCGCTTGACGAGGGTCGGATAATCCATGCCGAGCTCCTTCATGACGTGGGGCCGGAACTGCTCCATGAGGATGTCCGCCTTGGGCACGAGTTTGTACAGGATCTCGCGGCCCTCCTTCGTCTTCAGGTCGACGGATAGGGATCGCTTCCCGCGGTTCACCATGAGGTAGGCGTAGGAGACGCCCTGAACGGACGGCGGGACCGTGCGCATGTAGTCGCCGAACCCGAGGTCCTCGATCTTGATCACGTCGGCCCCGAGGTTGCACAGGAGCTGGGTCGCGAAGGGGCCCGGTAGGAGCCGGGTGAAGTCGAGCACGAGTAGGCCTTCGAGGGGCGCAGGCATCCTGACGCCGAAACCGACCGCGGGACTTGAAGCTTCCTCGCACCGTACTGGCGAACCTTCTTATTCCGTACCCTCCATGACATTCCCCGGGAAGGCTATGCCCGAGGCAGTCATCGTTGGCGCGGTGAGGACCGCCGTCGGAAAGCGCGGCGGATCGCTGAAGGACTGGCGGCCAGACGATCTCGCCGCCTTCGTCCTCCGGGAGCTCGTCGACCGTGCGGGGATCGAACCCAAGATCATCGAGGACGTCACCCTGGGCTGCGTCACGCAGGTCGCCGACCAGGGCGGCAACATCGGACGCCTGGCGCCCCTCATCGCAGGCTTCCCGGAGACCGTACCCGGGAATAGCGTGAACCGCATGTGCGCTTCCGGGCTCCAGGCCTTCAACGACGCGTGCATGGAGGTCATGACGGGCCAGAACGACGTGGTCATCGGAGGGGGCGTGGAGTCCATGTCCCGGGTGCCGCTGGGTTCCGACATGGGAGAGCTGAGCCAGAAGCTCCTCGACAAGTACGACATCGTCATCCAGGGCATCTCCGCGGACCTCGTCGCGGACAAGTACCACATCACGCGGGACGCGATGGACGAGTTCTCCTACCATTCCCACATGAAGGCCATCCGCGCAATCGACGAGGGCCGCTTCAAGCGGGAGATCGTGCCGGTGCCCGTGGTCGACGAAACGGGGAACAAGCGGATGTTCGACACGGACGAACACCCGCGGCGGAACACGACCCTGGAGAAGATCAAGTCCCTCCCGCCGGCGTTCAAGGAGGACGGCCACATCACGGCCGCCAACTCCAGCGGAATCAACGACGGTGCGTGCGCCCTCCTGGTCACGAACCCGGAGAAGGCGAAGGAGCTCAAGCTGGAGCCCCGCGCGCGCTTCGTGGCCACCGGCGTCGCGGGGACGAGCCCCACGATCATGCTCGACGCGCCGATCCCCGCGGCCCGGAAGGCCCTGGCCAAGGCGGACCTCCAGGTGGACGACATCGACATCTGGGAGGTCAACGAGGCCTTTGCGAGCGTGCCCCTGGCCACACGCAACGAGCTGGGCATCGACGACGCGAAGCTGAACGTGAACGGCGGTGCCATCGCCCTCGGCCACCCGCTCGGAATGAGCGGCGCTCGGCTCATCACGACGATGCTCCATGAAATGGAGCGGCAGGACCTCCGCTACGGCCTCGCCGTGCTGTGCATCGGCTTCGGCATGGGCCTGGCCACGATCATCGAGCGCCCTAAGTAGGCCTTACGAAGACCGGACCAGGAACGGCCAGTCCTCGAGGACCGCGCGGGCGCCGTTGTGGCCCGGCGCTCCCGTGATTCCGCCGCCGGGATGCGCGCCCGATCCGGCCAGGTAGAGGCCGGGGATCGGCGTGCGGTAACGGCCCCATCCGGGGACGGGGCGCAGGACGAACTGCTGGTCCAGGGTCATCTCACCGTGGAAGATGTGCCCACCCGTGAGACCGAACCGCGTCTCCAGGTCGAGCGGGGTCAGGACCTCGAGCCCGGCCAGATCCGAGCGTACGTTCGGGATGAAGGCCTGGAGCTGATCAAGGACGCGCTCGCCGAGGGGACCGCGTTCGTCCTCCCAAGTGCCTTTCCGGAGATGGTAGGGAGTGTACTGGACCAGGACGGAGAGGATGTGCTTCCCTGCGGGCGCCAGGCTGAGGTCCACCGCAGTCGGTACGGTGACGTCGAGGACGGGCGACGCGGAGACGCCACCGTGCTTGGCGTCGTCGTAGGCGCGCTCGATGTACTCCTGGGATGGAGCGACCTGGACATGGGCCGCGACGACCCCGTCTCCGAGTGCGGGCATCCGGGGGACGGCGTTCAGCGCGATGTTCACCTTGGACACCACGCCCTCCGAGTGGTAGTTCCGGACCCGGAGCTGGAACTCGGCACCCAGGACCAGGGGATCGGCCAGCCGGAGGAATGTCCGCTTGGGATCGGCCGTGGAGACGACGGCGCGGGCCGAGATCGTCTCGCCGCTGGCCAGTTCGACCCCCGTGGCCCGGCCGTCGGGGCTCAGGATCCGTCGGACTTCCGCGCTCGTCCGGATGGCCACGCCGGCCTCCCGGGCGGCAGCCTCGAGCGCTTGGGGGAGCGTGGAGCTCCCGCCCCGGATGAACGCCCACATGCCCCCGTTGGCCTCCGCGAGGAAGTGGTGGATGAGGCCGAAGGCCGTCCCGGGCGACCATGGACCCCGGAACATGCCGAACAGGGCGTCGGCCGAGAGACCCGCCTTGAGCCGCTCGTCTTCGAACCATTCGCCGAGGTAGTCGTGCAGGCTCATGGGGGGCATCCGCAACGTCTCGTACATCATCTCGCGGCCTAACCGACGCAGCCGGAGCGCGCGGCCCAGGAGGAACCAACCGTCCGCGATGCTCGGCTCCTCCACGCTCAACGGGATGGAACTCAGGAGGGGATCCACGACCTTCGCGATCTCCGTCATGAGACCGAGGAACCGGGGATACGCCGCCGCGTCGGCGGGCGACGAGGAGGCGATCTCGAACTGGGCCCTGCGCGGGTCGCGCCAGAGGCGGAGCGGCTTGCCGCCGCCTCCCAGGACCACGGTCGCGGGATCGAACGGGATGAATGCGAGGCCGTGGCGAATCAGGTCCAGGTCGTCGATGATCTCCCTCCGCAGGAGGCCGCACAGGGCGGCTCCCGTGGGGGCGCGGAAGCCGGGGCGGATTTCCTCCGAGGCGATCGCGCCCCCGAGCGAGGCCCGTTGCTCGAGGAGGAGGACGCGGCGCCCCGCGCGCGCCAGGTAGGTCGCGGCGACTAGGCCGTTGTGCCCGCCGCCCACCACGACGACGTCGTAGGCCGCTTGCATGACTACGCCCTCCGCAACGTCAGGTCTTTGAGGACCTCGATCACCGCGTTCCGCCCCGGGGAGCCCATGACGCCCCCACCAGGATGGGCCCCGGACCCGCAGAGGTAGAGTCCCTTGATCGGCGTCCGATACTGCGCCCATCCCGGCACCGGACGGAAGAACAGGAGCTGGTTCGGCGTGAGCTCGCCGTGGAAGATGTTGCCTCCCGTGAGGCCGAACTCCTGCTCCAGGTCCCAGGGGCTCAGGACCTGCTTGCCCACGACGATGTCTCGTATCTTCGGGACGTGCTCCTCGATCGTGTCCAGGACCGTCTCACCGAACTCCTCGCGGCGTTCCGGCCACGTGCCCTTCCGCAGGTGGTACGGCGCATACTG
>DUJI01000125.1 GCA_013329855.1 Thermoplasmata archaeon
ACCCCGGATGGACCACCGCGCCGCGATCGTTGCAGAGGACGTTGTTGCCGACCGCGTTGAGGCGGTGGGGCAGCGGATAGACGGGATCCCCGATGGCCTCGACCTCGCCCTCCTCGACGAAGGGGGACGTCAGCACCCCGTTCGAGTTCATCGCGACGAGGCTGCCGAGGACGGACGAATGGGCAACGCTGGTCTGCACGGCCCGGGTCCCCAAGGCCTCCGCGATGTACTTCACGGCCGGCTTCGGAACGGAGGACTCGAGGAGGAGGAGGTCCTCGTTGGCGGCGCAGAAGACTCCGAGGTAGGGATTGCCGTTGACCTCAAGGCGGCGCAGCAATAAGCTCCCTCAGTCCTCCGGCAGGGAGACGACCGCGGACCCATCCTCGAACTTGATGGCCTTCACGCGCACGGACCGCGGCGGGTGCTCGCGCCCGCGGGACCAGATGTACTCGTTCAGGACGTCGTCGATGAAGATCCGGTCCGGCTTGAGGTGCTGCTTGACGTACTGCCGGATCGCCTTGATCGCGCGGGGCGCGCGGTCCGTCCGGGAGGCCGCCCAGGCCGCGCGGAGGGGGACGACCAGGATGCGCTCCTCTTCCTCACCGGCCATGCGATCACGCCTTCAGCTTGTTCCGGCGCCAGCTGCGCTTCTTCGGGTGCCGCAGGAACTCTCGCTTGGTCCGCTGCATGACCCACGCGGGCACGCGCCGGTTCGACTTGACGGCCCGCAGGAGGCGCAGCTTCTTCGCGTACGGCTTGTTCTTCGCCATGGTCAACGCCTCTCGATCTTGATGTCGCGCTTTCGGGGCATCACGCGCTCCAGGATCTGCTTCAGGGTCGCGTCGTCGATGGCCCGTTGCACCCTGCCGCTCTGGGCGAGGGCGATGAGCTGGTTCTCGATGCTGTCCGCCAGGTCGGGATAGGCGAGCTCGATCCGCCCGAGCCGTTCCCGCGCCTCGGGCGTGAGGATCTGGCGGAGGACGGTCTGCCTCTGGGCCTGCTGCTGCTCCCGCATCTGCTGCTGGGCGACGGCCTGGTCCTGCGCGTTCTGGAGCTCCATCAGCTTCCGCCGCCGGATCGCGTCGAGCTCCTCGTCATCCATGGCCATGGGGCTAGGATCCTCCGGTGTACTTCGTGAGCTCGGGGTTGGACTTGGCCATCTCCAGGAGGATGCCGTGGGACAGGTTGTCCAGGAGCTTGCGGCCCGCCGGGGTGATCGTGCGGCCCTTCTTCTCCAGCTTGGAGAGGTATCCGAGGGACTCGAGCTGCTGCATGGCCTCGCGGGCGATGGAGCGCGACCCGCGTCGCGGGTGGTAGGGGGCGGAGCCGTCGTCTCGGCGGCCGCCGAACTCCGCGGCGAGGTGGCTGGAGCCGATGGGGCCCTGGACGTACACCTTGCGGAGGACCGCGGCGACCCGGCGGTACCACCAGTCCGGCTGCACGGGCGCCTTCTCGGTCTGGACCCCCGTGCGGGCGAACTTGGCCCATTCCGGAGGCTTGATCCTGCCCTCGGCCTGGAGCTGCTCCTTGAGCTTCTCGATCAGGAGGCCGGGGGGCACATCGTACACCGTGGTCATGGTGAACACTACTGCGAAGTGCGCCTTCATAAATCAAGGTCGTATATGAAGGCTTGCGTGCGCAGGGAGCGTTCCTAATGGAGACGGGACGGTCCACGCCCCTCCTAGGTGTCCAACTTCTTCCGCGGCCAATCAGCCAGCCGCAGCCGCATCTCGTTGCCTTCCGTGAAGCCCTCGCGGAGGTACATGGGCCTCCCGAGCGTGGATCCGTGCAACAGCAACGTAGTGTAGCCGCGTGCCTTGGACCACCGAATCGCCTCCCGGGTGATCCGGGTCGCGTGGCCCTGGCCGCGGTGGGGCTTCTCCGTGTACGTGGACATGAGGTAGGGAGAGACGGTCCCCTTCCAAGTCGGGCGCGGCTGGGACGGCATGAGCCAGATGCAGCCGCTGGCCACGGGCTCGCCGCGGACCGTCTCCAGGATGAACCCGACCATCTCCCTCGCCTTCATTCGCTCTCGGGCCCATCGGCGATACGCGCGGTCCGCGGCGTCCATCCCTCGCGAGGGCGCCTCGAGGATCTCCACCCACATCCTGCGGCGGTGGCGTACGAGCAGGTCGAGGTCGTCCAGCGTGGCGCGTCGGAGTCGGGTTCGGGCCATCGCGTGGGCCAGGCCAGGTCCCGCCATGTAGTTTGCCCGGAGCGCGGTCGCGGGACCGGCGCTCGCAACGTTCTTGTACGGGCCGAGCGTCCTTCCGCCCGAGGTCGGCGCGGGTGCAGATTCTGGTCGGCGTGAGCGGGGCCTCGGGCATGGCCTATGCGCGCAGGCTGATCGAGGTCCTCGGGAAGCGGACCGACGTCATCCTGTCACGGGACGCGGAGGCCGTGGTCAAGTTCGAGACCGGACTGACGGCCCAGGAGTTCGCGCGGGGCGCGCGCCGCGTCTTCCGCGGGGACGACCTCGCCGCGGCGCCCGCGTCGGGCAGCCATCGCTTCGACGCCCTGGTCATCGTGCCCTGCAGCGGGACCACGGTGGCCAAGATCGCCTCCGGCCTCGCGGACAACCTGGTGACCCGGGCCGCGGCCGTGGCACTCAAGGAGCACAGGACGCTCATCCTCGTCCCTCGGGAGACGCCCGTCAGCGCCATCGCGCTGGAGAATCTGCTCAAGCTCGCGCGCCTGGGCGTCGTCGTGCTCCCGGCCTCTCCCGGGTTCTACGGCAAGCCGGCGGAGGTCTCCGACCTGGTGGACTTCGTGGTCGCTCGGATCCTGGACCACCTGGGCATCGAGCACGAGCTCGGTCCGCGGTGGGATGGCCCGCCCGAGGGCGACTCATAGCCGAGCGGACAGGTCCAAGACCTCGTCGAACTCCGCGGCGAGCCGGTCGATCTCGGTCTCCGCGAGGACGCCGGGTCCGACGCGGCCGATCACCGTGATCTGGTGGACGAAGGCCATGTCGTTCGCCTTCCGGAGGAAGCGGACCACGTCTCCCATGGAGGAGACGGAGACGAGCTGGTCCAGGCCGTCGTACAGGAGCACGCCCGCCTTGCCCTCGCGGGCCAGGGGGAGGATGGCCTTGAGGCCGACCGGATCGAGCTTGCGCGGGTCCACGGCCCCCGCGGCCTGCGCGGACACCTGGACGACCTGCGCGCCCTTGAGGCCGAACTCGAGCCGCAACCGGTCCGGCGCTGCGGGCGTGATCACGAGGGCCGGCTTCCCTCCCTTGCAGAGGTCCGCCAGCCAGTGGAAGGCGATCGCGGGGTTGCTCGCCACGAGGAGGTAGCGTTTGCCCGCGTCCAGGCTCCGCAGGCTGCCGCCGCAGGAGGCGCACGTCAGGGTCCGCGGGTCCGCGCCCTCGGGGACGGTCTGGACCTCGCCGCACGAGGAGCAGCGCATGGACATGGAGCGCTTCTCGCCCACGCGGTCGATCCCCGCGATGGGCTTGCGGCAGTTCGGGCAGCGCATGAGGCCCGCGGCGCAGCTCATGTGGTAGAACGCGCCGCAGGAGCAGGCGTACGTCTGCTCGCCCTCGTGGATCGTGCGGAGGCAGTGCGTGCAGTGGACGACGGCCGGGGCCTCCTCGACCTCCTCGGCGACCTCGGGTCCGGCCTCCACATCCCCGTCCGCGGGCTGGATCGCGGGACCCGGGGGCGGGGCCTCCTCGAGCCGCTGCCGGTAGTAGGCGCGAGTCCCGAGGCCCAAGGTGAGGGACGCGGCCAAGGCGACGAAGAAGTACGCCGGGCCGTTGAAGTAGACCCGGAGGCCGACCACGAAGAAGGCCGTCGGTACGAAGTAGAACAGGATGAGGAGGAGGATCGCGATCCGCCCGAGCCAGTGGAGCCACTTGGCCTTGTGGACGGCGGGGCGGTACACGCTGGGATGGGCCTCGCGGTACCGGTCGTACGCGGAGTCCTGGAGGCGGGAGATGACGTAGGCCGCCACGACGAGGACCACGAAAAGGACCTGGGGGTTCTCCATGGCGTTGAACGCCTCGTAGCGGACCGCGTCCGGCGACGGCGAGGCCGTGTCGAAGCGGTCCGAGTAGAACAGGATCTCACCGCCCGGCGTCCGGATCAGCGTGGGGTTCCCCGAGGGGACCTGGAAGTTGGAGAAGCTCAGGAGGCCGATGAGGTAGTGCGCATCGGATTCCACGATGGGACCCGCGTACGAGGCGGGCGCATGGATCGTGAAGCCGCCCACGAAGAACCCCGGGGCGGTTCCCGCGCCGTCCGAGGTGAACTGGAGCCGGAGCCGGACCTTCTGGCCCAGGTAGGCGGACAGGTTCAGGCTCACCGGGCGCCACGTCCCGGGCGCCGTGTTCTGGCCCAAGGAGAACGTGCCGCTGGCCACGGTCGTCCACGTGAGGTTGGCCGCCTCGGTTGCGACCTGGACGCGGACGACGTCCCCGGAGTCCGCGACCTGGCCCGTGTAGTTGAACGTGACCCACGCGGAGGACGCGAACCGCAGGTCGAGCCACGTACCCGCCGCTCCCAGAGCGGAATCCATGACGGTGGCCGCGCTCAGGTTCGCGCCGTTGTCGTAGCGGCAGGAGGCGTTCGTGCCGAGGCTGCACGAGGTCGTGTTTCCCGCCCAGAGCGCCGGATGGGAGGGATCGTAGAAGACGACGTGCCATCCCGGGGCGCCCGTCGCGGCGGGGACGACGGGCCGTGAGCCCGCCTGCGCTGCGAGGACGGAGAAGACGCGGAACAGGGCCTGGGCGTATGCCTCCGTGGTCAGGGGCATGGTCACGTCCGCCGTGTTCGTGGCGCCGTTGAACAGGAACTCGATCTGGAGATCCGCCGCGGAGTTCGCATCCATGCCCACGATCCCGGACGTGCTCCGGTTGAACCCGTTCACGAGGTCCTTCTCCAGGAGGGTGGACCGGTCGAGGAGGAAGTAGCCCACCTGGGTGCCGCCCACGGTGGAGCCGGGGTACGTGGCTTCCAGGATGCTTTCCGCGTCGTTCGTGAAGGCCTGCCCTTCGGGCACCTGGATGATCCCGTCGTGGTTCCCCGAGGTGGCCTGCCCCCCGAAGAGGAATCCCTGCGGGACGCGCGGGTACTCGTCGTAGAGGTGCACGATGTCCGCCCGCAGGGTCCGTGCGGCGTCCCCGGTCAGCGTCCACGTGACGTGGCCGCCCCCGTTCAGGTTGGTGGTCCCGAAGAGCTCGTAGTCCGAGCTTACGGTCATACCGCTCCCCTGGCCGAGGGCGGGGGAGACGAGGGCCCAGAAGACGAGGAGAGCGAGGACCATCGTGAGGAACGCGGGCTTCGGAGAGCGCATCCTTCCGCGTGGAAGAGGTACCCGGTGGATAAACCCTTCTGTGGGAGCGTACGGACCCGACGCCTCCCGAGAAAAGGGTTAAACGGCGGCCCCGATATCCACGCCCCGTGATGCCCGCGGACGTCTCGAAACTGCTCGAGAGCAGCATCGACCTCGAGACGGAATTCGAGCGGGCCACGAAGACCTTGGAGTCCATCGGCCTGTCGAGCTACGAGGCGCGCGGGTACATCGCCCTCGTGGCCCACGGGTATGGGAGCGCGGAGACCATCGCCGCGACCGCGAAGATCCCGCGGACCTCCGCGTACAAGGTCCTCCAGAGCCTCTGCGCGAAGGGGTTCGCCATCTCCACCCGCGGGCGGCCGACCATCTTCAAGCC
>DUJI01000276.1 GCA_013329855.1 Thermoplasmata archaeon
TGTCCACGGTGAACTGGTCCGCGACCATAGAGGCGCCCGCCGTGATGAACTGGACGTTGATGTTCAGCTCGGCGACCGCGCGGAAGACGCGGGCCGCGATGCCGTGCACATGGCCGATGCCTTCCCCGACGAAGCAGATCAGAGAGGCGTGGGGGGAGACCTCCACCCGCTCCACGGGAAGGTTGGAGATGCGGGACAACGCCTTCTTCGCCCGGCTCACACCCTCCGACTCGATGAGGAAGGCCACGCAGGTCTGGGACGTCGCGGCGCTGTAGATGTTGACGCCCGCGTTCGCCAGCGCGGTCGAACTCTGGGACAGGAGGGCCTCGTCCGATCCCAGGCCGGTCGCGTACACCTTGAGGGCCGCGAGGTCGCGAACGCAGGAGACGCTCTTCACGTCCCCGCGCTTGTCCACGGTGTCCGGACCGATCCGGGTGCCCGTCTCCCCCGGACGGAAGATGTTCTTCAGGTACAGCGAGGCGCCGCACGCACGGGCGGGCTGCACGGCCCTGGGATGCAGGACCTTGGCTCCGAAGTAGGACAGCTCCGCGGCCTCGTCGTACGACAGGACCGAGAGGGGGAAGGCCTCNNGCGGTGCCGGAGGTTCGACGCGACCACCTGGGCGGACAACCGCTCTCCGAAGGAGAGGACGAAGTCCCGGATTCGCGGGGTGATCTCCTCCGTGTAGGCGATCCCATACAGGAGGCGGCCCAGCTTCGTCCCGAGGGCCTCGATGGCCTCGACGGTCCGCTCGTGGTCCGAGCGAGCCTTCGGCAGCAACGCGAGGTGCTTCTTCTTGAGATCCGCGAGGTAGAGATCGAGCTCCTTCTCCTCCCGCGGCCGGGCGAGAATCTGGACCAGGGAGTCCGTCACGCCGGCGACCGCGGAGACCACGACGAACCGGCGGCCCCGGTCGGCCTGGAGGGTCCCCGCCACCCGGTCGTACATCTCCGGCTTGCTCACGCAGGCCCCGCCGAACTTGGCCACCTTGTCCGGTTCAGGCAAGGTATCCCCTCCGACGGGCCAGCTCCGCGTTCAGGACGCTCCCGCCCGCGCCGCCACGGAGGGTGTTGTGCGACAGGACGAGCAGGCGCAGGTTGCGGTCCGTGATCCGGATGCGGCCGACCGTGGCGGCCATCCCCCGCGCCCGCTCCGGTTCGCCCGCGTTCGCGTCGAGCAGGGGCTGCGGTCGGTTCCGCTCCGTGCGGACGAGAATGGGACGCTTGGGAGCCGTCGGGAGCTTCCTGCGCTGGGGCTCGCCGCGGAAGGAGGACAGCACGCGGGCAACCTCCGCCTCGGGCACGTCCTCCTGCAGGGGGATGGAGAGGGCCTCGAGATGGCCTTCCCGAACCGCGACGCGAACGCAGTTCGCCCACACGTCGAGGGGGCTCGGGACCACGGTCGTTTGCAGGGTGCCGAGGAGCTTCTTCGCCTCGCGCCGCATCTTCTCTTCCTCACCCTCGATGAACGGGAGGACGTTCCCGACGATGTCCAGGGAGGCCACGCCGGGGTATCCGGCGCCCGAGAGGGCCTGGTACGTGGACACGTGGACCTCGGAGAAGTCGAAGGCGTCCGCCAGGGGTTTGAGCGCGAGCACGAGGCCCGTGATGGAGCAGTTCGGGTTCGTGGTCAGGAAGCCGCCATCCTTGTACGTCCGCTGACGTTCGACGAGGGCGATGTGTCCCGGGTTCACCTCGGGCACCAAGAGCGGCACGTCGGTTTCCAGGCGGTGGGAAGAGGCGTTGGAGAAGACGCCCACGCCGGCGCGTGCGACTTCCGCCTCCAAGTTCCCCGCGACCTCCGTGGGCAGGGCGCTGAACGCGGCCGCCACATCCGAACGGACGAGGACCCTGGGGTCCAGGGGCTGGAGTTCCATCTCGCCCACGGCCGGGTCGAGGGACGCATCGTCCAGGCGCCAGTAGTCCGTCAGGCGGCCGCCCACCTTCCGCTCGCTCGAGCACAGGGCCGCGAGCTCGAACAGGGGATGGTCTTGGAGCAGGCTGACGAATCGTTGACCGATGTTCCCGGTCGCGCCGAGCACGGCCACGGGGATCTTGCTCACTGCGGTGCGCCTCCTAGGTGTCGAGACTCCTCAAGGAGCGTGACGAACGCCTTCCCATCGGAATCGGCCGCGGCACGGGTCCACTCCTCGATGGCCTGGAGGAGACGCCGCCGGACGTCCGGAGTGTGGGGGTTCAGCGCCTGAATCTCTCGGAGCAGGGCGGGCGGGTCGTCCAGGAGGCCACGGGCGACCGAGGCCAGTCGGGCGAACGTCGTGCCCTCCGTCGGCACCAGGCCCACGTCGATCGGCGCGCGGGCGGCCGCGCGGGCGAAGGAAAGGAGTGTGAGATGGCTCAGGCCGAGGAGGGTGGCCATGATCTCGTCGTGGTCCTCCAGGGGCACGTCGACCAGGCGGCTGCCGCTGGGCCGGAACAACCCACGGGCCCTCTCCAGGCCCAAGGGACTGCCGCAATCGCTCAGGAGAATGGTGGCCTGGGAGAGCGGCCCGAAGTGGGGACCGAAGAGGGGGTGGACGCTGGCCGCGGTGCAGCCCTCCGTCGTCAGGGACCGCAGCACCCGGGCCACGGGCGTCTTGAGGCTCGTCACGTCGAAGACGAGCCCTCTGGGCTTCGCGTCCCCGATCGTCTCGAGGACGGAGGCGGCCGCATCCATGGGCACCGCGACCGCGATGACATCGGCGGTGGCCGCCACGATGGACAGGTCCACCTGGGGACTTGCAGGGTCGTGCACGGTCACGCGGTATCCCTGGGACCGCAGGTAGCGGCACAGCCACCGACCCATCCGGCCGGCACCGCCGGCCACCAGCGCAGTGCCCTGCTCCTTCTCTGGCCGAGGGAGGGCCTCCTGGCGACGGACGCTCTCCTCGATCACGAGGCGGCCCAGGGATACAACGAAGTCGGATCCGAGGCCGCGAGCCTTGCCTTCCGCCCGGATCCGGGCGGTGACTTGGGACTCGACCTCCGCCGCGCGGACCCGTTGGCCGAGGAACCGTTTCTCCCAGCCGATCTGCTCGGCGAGGTAGAGTCTTCGCGCGACCAGGCTCAACACCTCCCGATCGACGGATGCAATCTCCTCCCGCAGCCACGCAATCTCGGCCTCGCTCACAGGAATCCCCCTTGGTACATGAGGTCCAGAACGGCCATGGCCGCCGCGTTCTCCACCACGGGCACGGCGCGAGGGACGATGCAGGGGTCGTGCCGTCCCGTGACCGCGATCTCCGTCTCCTCCAGGGTCTCCAGGTCCACGGACCGCTGCGGCCTCGCGATGGATGCGGTCGGCTTGACGACCACGCGGAAGGTCACGGGCATGCCCGTCGAGAGGCCTCCGAGAATACCGCCCGCGTGGTTGGTTGCCGTGGCCACCTTGCCCTCACGGACGATGAACGGGTCGTTGTGCTGGCTCCCCCGCATGGAGGAGGCGCGGAAACCCGCGCCGAAGTCGACGCCCTTCACCGCGGGGATGGAGAAGAAGAGATGGGCCAGGCTCGCCTCGACGGAGTCGAAGAAGGGCTCGCCGACGCCGACCGGGAGCCCCGTCACGGTTCCTTCGATGATCCCTCCCACGCTGTCCCGGTCCGACCGGGCGGCCTCGACCGCGGCGACCATGCGGTCCGCGGCCTCCAAATCCGCGCAGCGGACGGGCGTGCGCTCCACGTTGGCCTGCATCTCCTCCGGCGTCACGGGCCTCGCGACGACGTCGGCAATCTGCGCGGCGTGTGCGTAGAATCGCACGCCGGGCGGGGCGAGGACCTGGCGGGCCACGGCCCCCGAGACCACGAGGGGCGCGGTCATGCGGCCGCTGAGTTGTCCTCCACCGCGCAGGTCGCTCTTGCCGCCGTACTTCATCCGCGCCGTGAAGTCCCCGTGCCCCGGGCGCGGCACCCGAGCGACGTCCGCGTACGATTTCGACAGCACGTCCTGGTTCCGGATGATCGCGACGAGCGGTTCGCCACCCGTCACGCCCTCCCGGAGTCCCTCGGCGAATTCCACGCGGTCCTCCTCCTTCCGCTGGCTCGTCACGAGGCTCTGCCCGGGGCGGCGGCGGTCCAGCTGGGCCTGCACCTGCGCGACATCGACAGGCGTGCCCGCTTTCAGCCCCTCCACCGTGCAGCCCACGAAGGGGCCGTGGCTCGTTCCGAAGACCAGAGTGCGGTAGCGGGTGCCGAAGCTGTTCAGGGGACCACCTCCATCTCCGCGCCGAGGGCGCGGAGGTCGTCGAGGAAGGACGGATAGGACACGCGGAAGCACCACGGATCCGTGATCTCCACGGGATCGCTCGCGACCAGTCCCGCGACCGCGGCCGCCATGAGGATGCGGTGGTCGCCGCGGGAGTCGACGCGGGCCCCGTGCAGCTCTGCGGGGCCGCGGACGACGCACCCGTCCGGCGTGCCCACGGCCTCCGCGCCCATGGCCCGCAACAGGGCCACCGTGGTCTCGATCCGGTCGCTCTCCTTGAGGCGCAGCTGCGCGCCGTTCACGAAGCGGGATTGGCCCCTCGCCCGGCTCGCGAGGACGGCGAGGACGGGGAAGAGATCGGGCGTCGCGCCCACGTCGACGGTCTGCGCCCGGAGGGACTCCCCGCGCACGCGGAGGGCGCCGGGACGCTGCGCCACGGACGCGCCGAAGGCGCCGAGGAGGTCGGCGATTCGGCGGTCTCCCTGGGGGGCCGCGAGGTCGAGGCCCTCCACGGTCACGTCGCCTCGGGTGATTGCCGCCGCGACCAGAGGGAAGGCGGCGGAGGAGAAGTCCCCCGGCACGGCGAGGTCCGTGGTCCGGTAGCGCTGGCCGCCCGGGATCCGGAAGTCGTTCCCGTGGGACTCGACGACGGCACCGAAGGCTCGGACCAGGTGTCTCGTGATGTCCACGTAGGGCCCGGACACGATGGGCGGGAGGACATGGACCCTCGTCTCCCCGGAGGCGAGCGGGCAGGCGAGGAGGAGGCTGGAGAGGAACTGGGAGCTCACGGAGCCCGGGAGGGAGACCGTGCCGCCCCGAAGCGGGCCCGTGACCTCCACGGGAGGCCGCCCATCGCCACCACGCGCCCGAGCGTCCGCCCCGAGCCCACGGAGGGCCTCCAGCAGGGGCCCCATGGGACGCTTCTTCAGGCTGTCGTCCCCCGTGAGGACCGTGGTGCCCCGCACGAGGGCCGCGGTCCCCGTCAGCAGGCGCAGGGTCGTGCCCGAGTTCCTCGCGTCGATCTCGTTCGGAGGAGGGCTGAGGCCGGGCGATGAAATCCGCACGGCGTCTCCCTTCCGCCGGACCTCCGCGCCGAAGGCTTCGATCCCCGCCAGGGTGGCCTCCGTGTCCTCGGACAGGAGAGGGTTCGACACGAGGCACGAACCCTCGGACAGGGCCGCCAGGAGGAACGCGCGGTGCGTGTAGCTCTTCGACGGAGGCGCGCGGACCGTCCCGCGCACGGTGGCGGCGCGCGAACGGAATCTCACGGAACGACCTCCCGAGACTCGACCGTGTTCAGGCTCGCGATGCGGATCTCGGAGTCCCCGTCCCGGAGCGCCTCGGCGACGGCCCCCACGTGGGCCGGCTTCACGAGGGCGAGGATGGCGGGTCCCGCTCCCGTGATCCCCGCGGCCATGGCCCCGGCGGCCCGCGCGCGCCTCGCCGGGGCCTCGTCAACCTCCAGGAGCGGCGCGTACGCCGCGCTGTTCAGTTCGAGGGCGTGGAAGTAGTCTCCCGCGAGCGCGAGCCCGTAGGCCGCGTCGACCTCGTGCCGGATGGGAGCGAAGTCCTTCGCGGCCAGGCTGGGCTTCGTGATCACCCGCTTGGGGATCTGGATCACGGCCATGAGGCCCGGCGGGAAGCGGTCCACCTTGACGATCTTCCGCGCGCGGTTGTCCGTGACGACCACGCCGCCGAAGAAGGAGGCGCAGGCATCGTCGAAGGCGCCCGTGAGGGTCACCTTGGCCTCCAGGGCCGCCTCGATCCCGAGATCGATGATCTGGAGCGGCTCCAGCTCCAGTCCGAGGGCCCTCGCCGAGGCGAGGACCACGGCGTTGGCCACGGCCGAGCTGCTCTTCAGGCCCCGGGACACGGGAATCTCGGAGTCCACGCGGACCGCGAGGCTCGCCCGGCGCCGGCTCCGCCGCAGGACGCGCTTCGCGCAGCCCACGGCCAGGGTGGGGTCGACGCCGCCCGTGACCTGGACCCGGAGGCCTTCCGCCTTGGGCACGGACTCGGCGACCGCGGTGGCCCGGAGGGCGAGCCCGAACGCGGCGCCCCGGTGCGTGGCGATTGCGTTCACGATGGTCCCCGCGCCGAAGCAAGTGGCCTGGGCCTTCATCGGAGCGCCTCCTGGACTGCGGACTTCATCGCCGGCAAGGGCGCGGCCTTTCCGGTCCAGAGCTCGAAGGAGGCCGCGGCCTGCTGGAGGAGCATGTCGAGGCCGTTGGTCCGTCGGATGCCCCGGCGCCTCGCGGCTTCCAGGAGGGGGGTCTCCGGGGGGTTGTACACGAGATCGTAGACGAACCGCACGCGGTCCAGCGAGGTTTCCGGGATGGGCAAGGCCGGCTCCGCACCGCGGGTCCCCACGGAGGTGGCGTTCACCAGGAGATCCCAGGGTCCCTTTCGCGGGACGTCCTCGAGGCCAAGGACGGAGACCCCGTCGTCGAAGGCATCCGCCAGGGTCTCCGCGCGGTCAGGGGTGCGGTTCGCGACGTGGACTTTCGCTCCTTCTCGGAGAAGCACATGGACCACGGCCTTCGCCGCGCCGCCCGCACCGAGGACCAGCGCGGTGCGGTCCCCGAGCCGCAGGCCGAGGGACCGCAGGGACATGCGGAAGCCGAAGACATCCGTGTTGTGACCCTTGGTCCACCCCTCCTTGGCCACGACCGTGTTCACGGCCTCGAGGGCCTCCGCGTCGCCGTCGAGCTCGTCCATGAGCTCCGCGACGGCCTCCTTGTAGGGAATCGTGACATTGAGGCCCCGCACGCGGAGGCGTTCCGCCGATTCGAGGAAGGGCTCCAGCGACCCGCGCGGTACGTCGAAGGGCAGGTAGGCCCCGGGCAGGCGGAGGGCCTGGAGCGCGGCCTCGTGGATCTGCGGCGAAAGGGAATGCCCGAGGGGGTGGCCCAGCAATCCGAGGACGAACGCGTCCTTGGCCCGGAGGCGCAGCGCGGTCGCCAGGGCGAGCTGACCGGGCGCCGTGGACCGGTTGCCCACGGCGTACTGGAACTCCTGGCCCGCGTCCGCGGCCAGGACCCGGATGAGCATGCCGGGGTCCCCCATCCCGAGCAGCACGAAGCGACGAGACGTCCGCTCCCGCGCAAGATCGACCAGATCCGCCGCGGCCTCTACGGAGACCGCGGGGACGGCCACCTTGCCGACGGTCCCCGCGCTCAGGCAGGCGTCGAGGATCTCGGCGACCTCGTCCGTCTCTGCGGGGCGATCGAAGTGGTGGGAGACCAGGAGGTCCTTCGCGCGGCTCTTCGCGGTCTTCGCGTACTCCTCGAGGTGACCGGCGTCCGTCGTGAGCTCGACGTCCACGTAGCGGAAGGGCAGGTGGCACGCTTCGCGCAGCAGCGCGTGGCGCGCACCACCGGCGACAGGATGGAGGCCGCCCTGGGAGGACGACCGCAGGGTCGCGAT
>DUJI01000312.1 GCA_013329855.1 Thermoplasmata archaeon
GTCGAGGATGGCCCCGTGGTCCAGGACGGCTCCGACCGCATTGAAGCCGTCCATGGTCAGGTTCACGGCATGGTTGTCCGTCGTCAGGGCCTCGGACTCCTGGACCAGGGACGCGATCCGCGAGCGCACCGCATCCCGCATCCCCGGGACCATGTTGTTCCCGTCGAACAGGACGTACGCGGTCCGCTGCCCGCCCACCTCGATGACGAGCGCCTCGATCCCGCGAGCCCCGATCCCCTGGTCCGGGGTGCAGATCCCGGACCGCTTCGCGTACCCGACGCGGAGCCGGTCCCGGGGCGCCCGCAGGGCCGCCTCCGTGGCCGCCTTCGCGGCCTCGATGATCTCGTGGCTACCTTCGGACCCGAAGAGGGTGAGGCCGATCCCGGGCTCGAGGCAGTTGTGCGCGTCCACAAAGATGGCGTCCGCGGCCCCCGCGAGCCTCGCCTCCTGGACCGCGGCGTGGCCCGTCGCGCTGTCGATGTCGTCCGTGGGATTCGGCGCGAAGGAGGCCAGGATGAGGACCGTGTCCCCGAACGCCTGGGCGAGCGCGGTGGCCCGGCCGTAGCCGCTCCGACACGCGAGACCCGCCTGGGGTCCGAACGCCGCGGATGCCAGGAGCCGTCGCACGGCCTCGGGCAGCTTGCGCACCTCCGCCGTGGTCGCCGGATTCTCGTCGTGGGTCGTGGGACCGTGCGCGACGAGGACGTTGGGCGTCACGTCCCCGAGGCCCGCCGCGATCTTGGAGGGAAGGTCGCTCCCGCTCACGACGCCCATGGGACCCGGGTGGACCGTCGGCGCGAGGAACAGGGCCTTCACTCCGTTCGCGGCGCGGAGCGCGAGGCCCGCGACCCGGACGCGTGCGGCCACGCTGATGGACCCGAAGAACTCCTCGAGCTCCGCCACGCCCTCGTCCTCCATCTCCCCGTACACGTCCAACGTGGATCGGAGCAACTTGAACCCGTCCGCACCGAAGGAGCGAAGCAGCGGGCGTTTCGCGATCTCCGTGTACGCGACCGCGGACAGGAGGAAGACGGTCAGGACGACGAGGCCGACCAGGAAGGGGACGAGACCGAGCGGCGCCCAGGCCGCGAGGCCGACGAGGCCGAGGACCGGGTGGATGGACGCCGCGGGGAGCGACCGCAGGTGCTGGGAATGGGACGTGGCGGACAGGATCACCTCCCGGGTCCACAGGACGGCGCCGTATCCCAGGAGGGACACCTTCAGCGTGATGGACGGATCGTAGGCCGCGTTCCCGAGCACGGCCAGGATGGAGAAGAGGGCCACGGCGAACACCTGGAAGGCGCCCAGGAGGATCAGCCCGACGAAGGAGAGGAGGAAGGAGCGCCGGAAGTACATCCGGCCACCGAGGGCCACCGCGGCGGGCTTCGTGAGCAGGGCCGCGGCGTAGGCGGGGAGCGCGATGGCGAGCGTGCCGACCCCGATGCGGACGAGGTCCAGGCCCGGGTAGCCCAGGAGGAAGGCCTCCATGAGGGAAAAGGCCAGCAGGGGAAGGACCATGCGACGCGGGTTCGGTGCGGTGAACAGCCGCCGCGCCATGCGGGTGGTCTCCGCGTGGCTCTCCGCGACCGTCTTGGGGAGGATGCGATCCATCAGACCGCCTTCACCGCCTCGATGATCCGGCGCAGCGCTTCGCCGTCCTTCTCCCGCTCCACGACGGTGCCCGTGACGACGACGTCCGCGCCCGCTCGGGCGACGGCCCCCGCGGCCTCCGCGGTGCGGATCCCGCCGCCCACCACGAGCGGGATGTCGATGGCCGCGCGGACGGCGCGGATCATCTCGGAGGGGACGGGTTCCGGCGCCCCGCTCCCCGCCTCCAGGTACACGAGCCGCATGCCGAGCATCTGGGCCGCGAGCGCATACTCGACGGCCTCCTCGGGCTTCGAACGGAGGATGGGGTCCGCGCGGCCCACCTCGCCCGCGCGCATCCCGGGCTCAATGACCAGGTAGGCCATGGGGATCGTCTCGAGCCCCCACTTCTTCACGAGGGGCGCGGCCCGCCGCTGCTCACCCACGATGAGGCGCGGATCGCGGCTGTTGAGCAGGCTCATGAAGTACAGGGCGTCCGCGTGCCGGGACAAGTTCGCCGCGCTCGCGGGGAACAGGATGGTCGGGATGGACACGGCCGACTTGATCGCAAGGACCGTGGCGTCCGCCTTCTCCTGGGTGACGCCCGTGGAGCCGCCGATCATGATCGCGTCGGAGCCGCTCCTCGCGGCCCCCGAGGCCAGGCGCCCCGCTTCCTCCGCCGTCTGCTTGTCCGGGTCCAGGAGGGTCATGTGGAGCCGCACCCGCTTCCGGCGTTCGAGGAGGGATTCGTACACCGTCACAGGAGCCCACCTGCCAGGAAGGCGATCAGGGCGAGGACCATCGCGTACTTCGTCACGCGCTGGGACCGCGCGGGATTCGCGGTCGAGTAAAGGGCAGCGTAGATAAACATTCCGTCCGCGGGCACCACGACGACGGCGTACGCCACGTGGAGGATACCGAGGGCCCAGGGGACGGCACTCAGTGCGACGCCCGCGACGGCCGCGAGCGCGGCCACAACGCCGGAGCGTCGCGCGCCAATCCGTTGCGGCAGCGTGCGACGGTCCAAGTCGCCCGCCATGTCCTCGATGTCCTTCGTGACCTCCCGGCCCAGGGTCGTGAGGAAGGCGAGTACGGCGAGGACCGAGGTCCTCACGAGCGGCGTCGAATCGCCGCGGTATACGGCGACCCCCGCGAAGAGGAACAGGGAGCCCACCAGGTACGCGATGACCACGTTCCCCGGCACGCCGCGCCGCTTGAGGCCCGACTCGTACGCGTACATGAGGGCCGCGTTCAGGAAGACGACCCCGAGCGCCCAGAAGTTGGCCAGGGCGGCGAGGACCTCCGCGGCGACGAACATGCCGAAAGCAAAGCGCCTCGCCGAGCTGGGGCTCAGCGCGCCCGTCACGAGCGGGCGGTCGGGATGGTTCACCCGGTCCGTCTCCACGTCGAAGATGTCGTTGAGGGCATTGCCGCCCGCGGTGAACAGCGCGGCGGCGGCCACGGCGTAGGCCAGGGGCGCGGCGGCGCCGCCCCACGCTGCCGGCCCGACCGCGACGATGCCGCCGATGGCGACCCCGACCGCGGACATGACGCAGTTCACGGGCCGCGACAGGCGGAGGAAGCCAGGCATTGCCGGCGCGGCGTACGTCCACGTCGATAATAATGATTCCCGACGCCGGGCCGGCTTTCCCCCGGAGGCAGCTTTTTGTCCCCGCACTCCGTGTACGGGGCCGGCTTGGACATGGCGGAACCGACGTCTCCGACGGCCCCAGGGCCTGGGGCCTCGTCGGAGGACGCGCCCCGCGAGCGCTGGTTCCGCATCGTCCTCCTGGGCCTCGTCGTCCTCGTCCTCGGGTTCACCGCCACGCTCATGGCGAACTTCTTCTACCCGTGCGTCCCCGCCGCGGGCTCCGACGTCCAACCTCCGCTGGCCGACTGCGCCGTCTTCCTCTCCCCCTGGCTCGGCATCCTGGCGGCGGGCCTCGTGCTCGCGGGGATCGGCTACCTGCGGGTCCGTTGACGGCCCAGGGAGGCTCGGCGCCCCGCCGGGTGTTCTCGGACCTGATTATCACGAGTGAACAATCACAACGCTTTTAGGCCGCGCGTCCCATGGTATCCTGGCCCACCGGACCTGCGGGAGTCGGAGCCTCCCGCCTCGGAGGTTCTCCGGCGGGAGGCGCGCGGGCATGGCTTCGGAGATGGCGGGACGGGGATTCTTCCGGGCTGGCAAGGCGCGGCACGCGGAGGAGGCGATCGGCCGCAGCGAGGGGCTGGTCACGGTCCTCAGGCTCACCCAGGCGGACTTGGAGCCCGCCGAGGAGGCCCTCCGGGCCGCGAAGGATCTGTTCCGCGCCCACGAGTTCTCCAAGGCGCTGTCCGCCGCGCGGAGGGCGGAGAACCTCGCGATCACCCTAGACGAGCGCCTCGCGGCGTACCAGCGGGCCCGCGAGGCGCTCCGGATCCGGATCAACGAGCTGCGGCGGCTCGGGCTGCACACGGAGGAGTTCGAGGCCGCCGAGGGACGCGCCGAGGAGAAGGTCGGCACGGCGGTCCTCGAGAACGGGGTCGCCGTGCCCAACTACCTGGAGGCGCGGATCGTCCTGGAGCGGGCCGCGCAGGACGGGCTCGCCCTCCTGATGAAGGCGAACGCCGCGTCCAACCGGATCTTCCTCGCGGAGATGGCCATCGAGGCGCTCGGGGACATGAACGGGATCACGGATCCCCGGGCGTTCGCCCAAGGCGCCCTCGTCGCCCTGGAGCATTCCCTCGAGGACGCGACCCGCGAGCTGGCGGTGGGGGACGCGGACGGCGCCATGCGGATCGCCACGGAGATCGAGTCGCGGGCGGAGCGCCTGCGCGCCGCATTCCTGGAGTCCGGCGCGCTCCTGGACCGCACGGAGCGGCGCCTCGGCGAGCTCCGCGCGGAGGGCATCGTCACGGAGCGGATCGAGCGGCAGCTGGCCTACGCGCGGTCCATGCGTTCCAAAGGGGTCCTCGAGCCCTGCCTCGAGATGGCCCGCCGCCTCGAGGAGGACGCGGCCCGCTTGGCCGAGTCCCACGCGAGGGCGGTCACCGGCCTGCAGGACGCGGAGGTCCTCTACTCGCGCCTGGTCCGGGAGGGCTTCCACTCCTACGAGGCGGATGCCGCGATC
>DUJI01000030.1 GCA_013329855.1 Thermoplasmata archaeon
CCTCGCGAAGATCCCGAGCATCGGGACGGCCCTGGCGAAGAAGATCAAAGAGCAGCGCGGCGAGACCGTGGACGTGCCGGCCATCGAGGGCCAGGCGGGACTGGGGGACTTCGCATGACGTACGACATCGCCGGGGCGCGCGGTCGCGTGTCGGACCCGCAGGGCGTTGTCGACCGAGCCCAAGCCTGGGCTGCGGAGCATCGGGCCGAGATTCTCCTCGCGGACGCGTCCGTGGTCTTCGGCCGAGACCACTTGGAGTCCGCTGTGCGGCATGCCCTGCGCTCCCGCGCTTCGGGAACCGGGGTGGCCCGCGACCTCGGCCTCGAGACGTTGCGGTACCTCTGCGGACAACGGCAGGTCTCGGAGGCCATCCGCACGGGCGGCCTCAAGGCCACCACGGAGGCCGTCGCCGTCGTGGTCTTCGAGGCGTCCCCGGACGAGCTCCTCACCTATCTCGACTGGACCCGCGACGATTCCGTCCTCGCCTCGGGAGGCAAGTCCCTCCGAGCCCTCGGGATCCCGCGGACGGAGGAGACCTCGCTCCCGCCCGAACGAGCCGCGGACCTCGCTCTGGAGAGGACGGCGCTGCTCGATCTGGACAAGTGAGGCCGCCTTCGGCAGGCGAACTCGCGAATCAAGGGAAGATGGTTCCCCAGTTCACCGCAAGGCCCACGACGAGCAAGATGACGATCAGGATCACGAAGAGCCAGACGAGACCGATCCCGTGGGACGCCTCGAGCCGCCCCTCCCGTACGCCGCCTTCGACGACCTCCCGTTCGAGCCCACGAGGGAAGTCGGTGCGTTGACTCTGGGTCATCAACGGATCGTTCTCGGCTGGGTTCCGCGTAAGGGACGTGAGGCAACCCGCCGCACCGTTCATGGCCGAGCGGCTGCGTAAAGGTTTCGTCGGTGCAGACCGCGGGAGAGAGCCCGTGGGATGCGGCGGCCAGGATTTGAACCTGGGAACCCCTGCGGGACGAGACCCTAAATCTCGCGCCGTTCACGGGCTTGGCTACCGCCGCAGGGGACCGGGAGGGTCTCGGGCGTAGAAAAGGTTCCCGTCCCGGTCGGGCGAGCCGCCTCAGAAAGGTACATGGCCCGGCGAGGCATCGTGAGGCCGATGGCCTTCGAGCGCCTGCCCTTCGACGCGGAATCTCACCTCGCGGACATCCACATGTTCCAGGAGGCGGGTTTCGGCGCCATCTACCTGATCGACGACGAGCGCAAGGCGATCGTGGAAACCGGGACCTCGCACGAGGTGGACCGAATCCTCGAGGCCGTGCGGGCCTTCGGCCTGAAACCCGCGGACATCGACGCCCTCCTGGTGTCCCACATCCACCTCGACCACGCGGGCGGCGCCGGATTCCTCCTGGAGTCCATGCCCCACGCGAAGGTCTACGTCCACGAGCGGGGGGTCAAGCACCTCGCAGACCCGACGCGCCTCGTCGCGAGCGCGGCGTCCGCCCTGGGTCCCGAGGCCCCCTACTTCGGCACGATGCGGCCCATCCCCGCGGACCGTCTCGTGTCCGTCCACGACGGGATGACCCTCGACCTGGGCCGACACGAACTCGTCTTCTACGATTCCCCGGGCCACGCGCCCCACGAGCTCACGACCCTCGACCGCCGCAACGGCTGCGTGTACACGGGCGATGCCGCGGGCCTCTATTTCCCCGGGGACGAGATCCTCATGCCCGTGGCCCCCGCCCCCGCATTCGACCTGGAGGAGAACGTGGCCACCTTCGAGCGGCTCCTGGGCCTCGAGCCGCGCGCCCTCCTCTTCAGCCACTACGGCCCGCACACCCGGCCCAAGGAAGCCATCGAGCGGATGATGGTCCTCTATCCCGCGTGGTCGAGCCTCGTGAAGGCGAAGCTGGAGACCGCGGGGGAGGACGGCGTCCTGAAGGAGATGTACGACATGACGGTCCGCGCCCCCAAGCGCTACTCGAAGGACTTCCTTGAACGGCGAATCCGAACGAGCATCTCGGGTCTCGCGGACTACCACGCGAGGATGGAGCATGCTGCCCCCCAGCGTTGAGGATGCTATCGCGACGATCGCGGACGACCACACGAGCGGGGCGTCGCGAATTGCCCGCGTGGGCCTGGAGACCATGGCCCTCCTGGTCGTCGAGGAGAAGGGGAAGCCGGATCCGGAGGCCCTCAAGGAGGCGGCGCGGCGGATCTCGGAGGCGCAGCCCGCCATGGCCATCGTCCACAACGTGGTCGCCATGTTCGCGCAGCTCGTCGCGGAGGGGATGGAGCCCCTGGCCGTCCGGAACCAGCTCCAGGAGGAGCTGGAGGGCGCGAAGGAACGCATCGCGCGCTCCTACCTCAAGATCGCGCCGGACGACGCGGTCCTCGTCACCACGAGCTTCAGCGACAACGTCCTCGCGACGCTACAGCTCGCCCACGAGAAGGGACGGATTCAGCGCGTCCTCGTCCTCGAAGCGAGGCCCCTCCTCGAGGGACGGTTCCTCGTCATCGCGCTGAAGGAGGCGGGAATCCCGGCGAGCCTCGCGCCGGACGCGTTGGGCCCGAGCCTCGTCGCGCAGGCGACCGGCGTCCTCGTGGGTGCGGACAGCGTGCTCCGGGACGGCGCCGTGGTCAACAAGATCGGGAGCTACGGACTGGCCCTCGCGGCCAAGGAGCACGGCAAATCGTTCCACGTGGCATGCGAGACGCTCAAATTCGACGCCCGGCACGACGCGTCGTCCTGGCCCGGTTCGCGCGCGATGAACCCGAGGGAACTGTGGGAGAATCCGCCGGAGCGGGTGGACGTGGTCAACCGGTACTTCGAAGTGGTGCCCGCGGCCCTCGTGACCTCCATCGTCACGGAGCGCGGGTCGTACGCCCCCGACCTCGTGAAGACCATGCTCGCGCAGGCGGCCTGACCCAGGCGCGGCTGCCCGGAAGTGGACAATCCAGGGGTTCCAAGGGGCCGTTCTTAAGAATCAGGCATAATTGCCGGCTCAAGGTTCAAATAGAATCCAGTATAACAGGGTTATAGATACTATGCCACCGCAGGAGTTGCACATCGTCCTCGTCTCGAACGACCCGCAGCGCGCGTACCCCGCGTTCCAGCTGGCCATGGGCGCGGCCGCCATGGGGAACAAGGCCCGCATCTACGCCACGACGGCGGGGCTCGAGCTCCTGAAGAAGGGCGCCGCGGACAAGGTCCAGCTGCCCGGCTATCCGCCTCTGGGGCAGGTCCTGCGCGACGCAATCAAGTACGGCGCGGAGGTCTGCGCGTGCGCCGCGTCGGGCGAGATCCTGAAGAGCCAGGGCATCACGCCGGAGACCGTGGAGCCGGGCGTGAAGCTCGAGGACATGATCGGGTTCCTGAACGGCGCGCTGCCTGCGGCCAAGAACGGCGGCGTCGTGACCTTCATCTGAGCGAGACGATGAACGCGACCGAGGGGGTCTCCGCGGCGGACCGCGTGCTCGACACGCGCGGCCTGCTGTGTCCCTACCCGTACATCCAGGCGCGCCAGGCGCTCGAGGCGCTGCCCCCGGGATCGCGACTCGAGATCCTCACGGACAGCGAGCCCACCGCGATGTCCTCCGTGCCGATCCTCTGCGAGCAGAACGGGTACACGTTCACGCGCACGAAGGAGGGGGATCTCTGGCGTCTCGTCGTGGCGAGGCCGTAGCCAGAAAGGTTCTTGGTGGGCGGGTCGCTAGGCAACGAACGTGACGGAGCCCCCCACCCGGCTCGACCCCATCGTCGAAGGGCTGCGCCTCTTCAACGAGCGGCACTTCTTCGAGGCCCACGAGGTCCTCGAGGACGTGTGGCACCGGGAGCGCGGCGAGCCGCGCCTGTTCCTCCAGGGCCTCATCCAGGTCTGCGCGGGCTTCCATCACTTCCAGAGCGGAAACGCTCGCGGCGCTGCGGAACTGCTGCAGCGGGGATCGGACAAGATGCGGAAGTATCCCGAACAGTACCTGGGTATCGACTCCGCGGGCCTCCTCGCCCGCGTGGACGCGTGCCGACAACGCATCGAACGCATACGGGACGGCGTGGAACCCAACGCTCCGATCGACTTCCCCACCGTCCAACTGCCTGAACCTACCTGACGGCGTGAGTCGATGCGTGCGCAAACCCCGTCCATCCCCGACTCCGAGCGGCTGAGTCCGAGCGAACGGTCCCGCATCGAGCGCACCTTCGCGGCCGTGAGAGCGCGCGGGGTTGAGCCTGCGTACGCCCGGGACCGCCATGCGGCACTCGCCCAAGTCCTCGCCCGGCTCCCGAAGGGCGGACTGGTCTCTCACGGCTCGTCGACCACGCTCCTCGAGATCGGACTCGTCGACGCCCTCAAGGCACCCGACTCGGGGTTCCGCTACGGCAACCTGGAGTGGCAGGCGGAGCCCGACGCCGCGAAGCGCGCACGCCTCCGCGCCCGGGTCACGGTGGATTCGGATGTCTTCCTGGGGAGCGTCCAGGCGATCGCCGAGACGGGCGAAGTCGTGTCCGCGGACGCCGGAGGCAGCCGCCAACTGGGGTACCTCTTCGGTCCTCCGAAGGTCCTCTGGGTGGCCGGCATCAACAAGCTCGTGCCGACCCTGGCGGACGGCCTGCGTCGACTTCGCGACATCGCTCTGCCGCAGGAGGACGCGCGCGTGAGGAAGATCGGAGGGCCAGGCAGCTACGTGGGAAAGCTGGTCGTCTACGAGCGGGAACGACCCGGACGAATCCACCTGATCCTGGTCGGGGAGAGGCTCGGATTCTGAGCGTGACTGTCCTCGCGGGACAAGGGCGACTTACAGGAACTCCCTCAGGATCTCGTCCGCGTCCTCGACGCCGAGCGCCTGCTTCACCGGGTTGCCCTTCTTGTACGCGGGCTCCAAGTCCTCGTACGTCGGCACCTTGTCGTTGCGGTAGAAGAGGCCGAGAGGGATCCGGTCGCGCTGCATCACGGGCCACTCGAGCGCCTTCATGAAGGCCGCCTTCAGGTCGCTCGGGTCGTGTCCCTCCTTGTTCAGGTCGTAGACCCGCTTGCGGAAGAAGTCGTACGTGTTGATCTTGTTGTACGTCACGCAGGGCGACAGGGCATCGATCAGGGAGAAGCCGTGGTGCTCGAGGCCCTTGGCGACGAGCTCGGACATCTGCTTCACATCGCCGCTGAACGCCCGCGCGACGTACGTCGCCCCGGTGGAGAGGGCGAGCGCGATGGGGTCGATCGGGTTCTCGATGACGCCCACGATGGGCGTGGACTTCGTCTTCATGCCCATCTCCGACGTGGGCGAGGCCTGGCCCGTGGTCAGGCCGTAGATTTCGTTGTTCATGACGATGTACGTGAGGTCGAGATTGCGTCGCATGGCGTGGATGAAATGGCCCACGCCGATGCCGTAGCCGTCTCCGTCGCCGCCCGTGACGATCACGTGGAGGTCCGGGTTCGCAAGCTTCACGCCCTCGGCCACCGCGACCGCGCGGCCGTGGATCGCGTGGAATCCATACGTCGAAAGGAAGTGGGGGAGGTTGCTCGAGCAGCCGATCCCGGAGACGATGAGGACGTTCCAGGGCTCCAGCTGCAAGGTCGTGAGCGCATGCTGGAGGGCGTTCAGGACGGCGTAGTCCCCGCAGCCGGGGCACCATGTCGGCTTGATCTCGGACTTGTACGTGTCCAGCTCGAACTCGAGCTTCATGCGACCACCTCGAGGATCTTGTCCGCGATCTCCCGCCAGGTGAACGGCTCGCCGTCGTACTTGGGGAAGGTGAAGTTGGGCTTGTAGCCCGTCTCCGCCCGGAGGAGGCGGGCGAACTGGCCCGTGTAGTTCGCTTCCATGGAGAGAGTCTTCTTCACACCCTTGAGGATCCGCAGGGTCTCGTCCGCATGGAAGGGGAAGAGCGCGGGGAATTCCAGGGAGTTCACGCGGATGCCCTCGTCCTCCTCGACATGCCGGATGGCCTCGTGGGCGGCGCCCCAGGTGGAGCCCCAGTGGATCAGGGTGAGGTCCGCGTTCGGCGAGCCCCAGAGTTCGGGCGGGGGCATGTCCTTCCGGAGGCCCTCGAGCTTGCGCATGCGCTTCTCGTGCATCTTGCGGCGCTCCTCCACGAACTCGGGGAGTCCGGCAAGGATGTCCGAGATGAGCTCGCCGCTCTCCATGTGCTCGTCCGTCGCGGCGATGTACTGGTAGCCCTTCGTCCCGGGGAGCACGCGCGGGCTCACGCCGGAATCCGTGTACGCGTAGCGCTTGTACCGGCCCTCGGCCACGCCGCCGTCGGCGGCCATCATGCCGCGGACGATGGGCACATTGAAGTCCAGCTTGTCCACGGTCCGGAAGCCCTCGCCGAGGTACAGGTCGGACAGGATGAGGATCGGGGTCTGGTAGACCTCGGCCAGATTGAACGCCTTCGCGGTTAGGTCGAAGCACTCCCGGGTGTTCCGCGGCGCGAGGATGCCCCGCGGCCAGTCGCCCTGCCCCGCGCCGAGGACGAGGTTCAGGTCCCCCTGCTCCGTCTTCGTCGGCAGCCCGGTCGACGGTCCGCCGCGCTGCACGACGACCGCGACGAGCGGGGTCTCCGTCATGCCAGCCTGGCCGATCGCCTCAACCATGAGGGAGAAGCCGCCGCCCGAGGTGGCGACCATCGAGCGGACGCCCGCGTGGCCCGCGCCCACGGCCATGTTCATCGCCGCGAGCTCGTCCTCCACCTGCTTCACGACCACGCCGCGCTGCGGACCATGCGCCGCCATCCAGTGCAGGATGGACGACGCAGGCGTCATGGGATATTGCGCGTGGAACCGCACGCCCGCGGCGAGCGCACCGAGGGCGACCGCCTCGTTCCCGGTCATCAGGTACCGCGGGACCTCCGTGAACCGGAGACCGAGCTTGAGGGACCCGCCGGCCTGCTGGACCGCCTCGACCCCGAGCTTCGCGGCCTGGATGTTATGCGCGACGACCTCGGGCTTCTTGTCGCCCCAGATGTCCTGGAACGCCGACTCGACGTGCCGGAAGTCGATGTCGCACAGGCGGACCGCCGCGCCCAAGGCCACCGTGTTCCGCACGATCCCCGTGGGGGTGATGGTCTGGGCCATCTTTCGGAGAGGGATGCCCAGGAGCCGCACGTCCTTGCGGAGCTTGGACGGGTCGGGCTTCACGAGGTCGGAGTCGAAGACGATGGCCCCGCCCTCCAGGACGTCGCCCTGATGCACGTCCATGGTCTGCTGGTTCAGGCAGACGAGGACGTTGGGATCCGTGCCGTGGGAGAGGAGAGGCTGGTTGCCGCCCCGAACCTGGGTCCAGACGTGGCCCCCCCGAATCACGCTCTGGTAGGAAGAATACGTCCACGCGTGGAGGCCGCTGCGCGAGCACATCTTCGCGAAGCTCTCGGCGGTGGACGACACTCCGTCGCCCGCGGCGCCCCCGATCCGAAACACAATCTCAGGAGTAGACATGCTGGACCACTTCGTGCCCCGATACGGCGTGCGAAACCGCTTACCCGTCTCCAGACCACCGCGCGTTAAAATACTTTTAGGGCCGAATAAGTACGCAGGCCCACGCGTCGGGAAGGGACGGAATCCTTTTCGCCCGGGGCGCGTTGCGTGTCCCCCGTGAACCCATGAAGTCCGTGCCGGATCTCCGGAGCCACGCGAAGCCCCTCGGACCCTACTCGCATTGCGTCGTGGCCAACGGCCTCGTCTTCATCAGCGGGCAGACGCCCCTCGCGCCCGGAGCGAAGCCCGGCGAATGGGCCGCCTCCGACGTGGGCGGCCAGGTGCGCCAGTGCCTCCGGAACATCCAGTCCATTCTGGAGGACCTGGGCCTCACGATGGCCGCCGTCGCGAAGACCACGGTCTTCCTGACGGACCCCGCGGACTTCCAGGCCATGAACGAGGCGTACAAGGAGTTCTTCCCCGAGGAACCGCCGGCCCGCTCGACGGCCCGATTGGGAGTGGACCTTCCGGGCCTCCGCGTGAGCGTGGAGGCCATCGCGGTCTACGAGCCCCACGATGAGGAGTGAGCCTCCCGCGAGGCTGGTTGAGCTTCGGTCCTGAGTTACCACCGTTCGGTGGTAACCGGAACCGCGGGACGGGGGCAGGCTGTGCGGGCACGCTACCTGCACACCCGGAGGCCATCCTCGTGGGAAGAGTTACCACCGTTTGGTGGTAACAGGCAGCTGGGATGCGGACTCGTCGTGCGCCGCATCAAAGGGCATCGGTACCTCTATTTCTGGGCCTACGAGGAGCGCTCGTGGGGCAGCTACCGGAAATGGACCTACGTCGGCCGCGTGGGCCGGTCGAGCACGCGGGTCCGTGCGCACGAGCTACTCATCACATACCACCTCCGGGCGAAGCGGGAAGTCGAGCGCCGGGTGAACGTCCTCCAATCGGCTGCGATGGCGGAGCGGTGAGCGGGCTCAGAACGTCATCCGCGCCAGGGTCTTCGTCGTCTTCACGCCGTCCACGGAGCGGATTTGCTGGACCACGATGTTCCCAATCGTGTCGAAGGACTCCGCCTCGACCTTCGCGATCAGGTCATACTCGCCGAAAAGAGGGTAGAGCTCGACAATCTGCGGGAGCTTGATCAGCTTCTCGTAGACCTCTTTCTCCCGGTTGGGCTCAATGTCGATGAGGACGAAGCCGATCGCCGTGGGGCATCCCTATCGCGCGGTACATCAGGGTTCTAGATAAGCATTCTGTATCGACGGCGCGACGGGGCCGAACCCATGGGATTTCGTCTTTACCGGAGCGACCGAGTGCGGTCACTCGGATTCTCCGAGATCAAGCCACATGTAGGTTGGCCCAAAAAAACCACAGGCGCGCCCCACCGGTCCGCGGACCCTGATGCACTGCGTCGCGTCCGACCTGGGAAGACCCTGCGGGACTCGCGGGTGACCGTCCGCGGATGCGGATCCCGCGGCGCGGATCGCGACCCGATCCCTAGGACCCCGGAGACGCGGTCGCGCCCTCGCAGTGTTTTTATCATCCCTCCGTGGTCGGTGTCTCGATGCGAATCGGCGTGATCGGAGTCCAAGGGGACGTGAGCGAGCACGTCGACGCCGTGGCCCACGCCATCCGGGAGTACGGCCACCGGGGCGAGGCGTTCGCCGTGCGCCGCCGGGAGGACCTCGATCGCGTGGACGGGCTCACGATCCCCGGCGGGGAGAGCACGACGATCTCCAAGCTCCTCGTCAAGCTGCACCTGTTCGACGAGATCGTCCGCCGGGCCACCGAAGAGCAGATGCCCATCCTGGGCACGTGCGCGGGCTGCATCCTCCTGGCCAAGGACGGCGGCATCCAGGCCAAGAAGACGGAGAGCCGGCTCCTGGCCCTCATGGACATGGCCGTGGACCGGAACGCCTTCGGCCGTCAGAAGGAGTCCTTCGAGGCGGACCTCGACGTGATCGGCCTCGAGAAGCCCTTCCACGGCGTCTTCATCCGGGCCCCCGCGATCGTCCGCACCTGGGGGGACTGCGAGCCCCTCGCCGCATACCAGGGCAAGGTCGTCCTCGCGCGGCAGAAGCATCTGATCGGCGCCGCGTTCCACCCCGAGCTCAGCAACGACTTCCGGATCCACCGATGGTTCCTGGAGCTCTTCTAGAACAGGACGAGGGCGAGGGCGGCAATCGCCACGGCCCCCGACAGG
>DUJI01000243.1 GCA_013329855.1 Thermoplasmata archaeon
AACCTTTCGCGCAGCATCGCGAGCGGTATATCGAGCAGTGGAAACGCGCGTGCCTGCACTTTCATCCGCTCGAAAAATTCTCGGGCGACAACGGCGCGCTCTATCATCGCAGCCGCGAACTGCTGCTCGCGCACGAGGACAAAACTTATCCGGGCGCGCTGATCGCCTCGCTCAGCATCCCGTGGGGCGAGGCCAAGGGCGACGAGGATCTGGGCGGCTACCACCTGGTGTGGACGCGCGACATGGTGAACAGCGCGACCGGGATGCTGGCGTCGGGCGATCTGACCACGCCGGTGCGCGCGCTGATTTACCTGGCGTGTTCGCAGCATGACGACGGCGGCTTCTCGCAGAATTTCTGGATCAACGGCGATCCGTACTGGAGCGGCATCCAGCTCGACGAGGTCGCCTTCCCGATCATGCTGGCGTGGCGCCTGCACAAGAACGGCGCGCTGCGCGACTTCGACCCGCTGCCGCTGGTGCGCGCGGCGGCGGCGTATCTCGTCCGTCAGGGTCCGGCGACGCCGCAGGAGCGCTGGGAGGAGAACGCCGGCTACTCGCCATCGACGCTGGCCGCCGTGATCGCGGGGCTCACGTGCGCCGCATAGCTGCTCGCGGGCGGGGGCGGGGGCGGGGGCGGCGACGCCTTCCCGGTCTCCCCGCTGGGCGGTGCCCGGCCCATGCCCGTCCTCCGCCACAGGAGGATGACGGCCAGGAGCAGCACGAGGAACAGCAGGAAGATCAGGATGTCGAAGAGCGGCACGCCCGCGACATCCGCGACGAGGGGGTTCACGGGGCCCACGTGCACGATGTTGTAGATGCTCGCGCCCGTGTTGCCCTCCTGCACGAACAGGATCAGGTCGCCCGTCGGGGTGCCCGCCGGGACCGTCATCTGCAGGATGCCCGTGTTGCTCGTCGTGTCCACGTACTTGTACGCGACCCCGAGCAGCTGGATCAGGAAGTGGTACTGGGCTGGCAGGACCGCCGTGCCCCGGGCCGCGAGGTTGTACGTGAGGGTCATCGTGTCGCCGCCGTTGTACGACGACCGGTCCAGGCTGATGGTCAGGAAGTATCCGCCGACCTGGTACGCATTCTGCGACGCGACCACGGTCCGGCCGTTCTGGCTCGCGGTGACCGTGAACGCGTAGCGGGTGCTCGCCGGGTTCGGCGTCTGGAAGGTGGCCGTCCCGCCCGTCGTGCTGCCCGAGGCCGCGGTCGCCCCGCCGGCGTCCGTGACCTCCCAGTAGTAGGTCGGGTTCGTGATCACGTTGGACTGGAGGCTGAAGCTCGCCGTGATCGTCTCGCCCGGGTTGAACTGGGACTTGTCCAGGGTCAGGGCCAGGTAGCCGAACGCGACGTGGGCCGTCGCCTGGGCGGAGGCCGTGGTTCCGTTGCCGTCGTTCACGACGACGGCCACGTACAGGTTGCCCTGGTAGCCGACCGGGATGGGGAAGCTGTACGAGGTGCCGCCGCTGGCCAGGTTCGCGAGGGTGTTGCCCGTCGCGGCGTCCCGGACGTTCCAGGTGTACGTCAGCGTGGGCGTGCCCGTGCTGAAGACCTGGGCCGTGGCCACGATCGTGTCGCCGCTCACGTACTGGAGCTTGTTCAGGGAGAGCTGGACGGACAGGGAGGCGGTCGCCTGGACGTTGAACGTGTCCGAGCTCGTCGCGGACAGGACGCCGTGGGCCGTCGCCGTCGCATCCACCTCGTAGCTCCCCGTGGTCGGCGTCGCGGCCAGCTGGAACACGTAGTTCAGGTAGCCGGTCGCGTCGGACACGAGGCCGCTCGCGCTGTAGGCCGCCACCACGGTCGCCGTGCCCAGGTCCGTGACGTTCACGCTGACCGGGATGTTCGGGGCGACCGGGTCCGTCGTGTGGGTGTTGGCCGGGTTGGGCGTCACGCGCGTGTAGATGGAGACGCTCACCACGTCGCTCGGCGCGTACGTCGCGCGCTGGACGACGACCAGGACGCCCAGGTTGTTCACCAGGAACGTGTCCAGACTCTCCGTCTGGCGGAGGCCGTCCGTGCTGTTGAACCAGGTGTACACCCAGCCCCGCGTCCCGGGAGCCAGGGATCCGCTCAGGGCGAAGGAGTAGTTGCCCTGGGAGGCGGTGAAGTTCCATTGGGGGATGGAGAGCAGGTTGGCGCCCGTCGTGTCGAGGACCTGGAGCGCACCGACGCCCGCCGGCGCCGCACTGCCGTCCTGGATCAGCGTGGCGGACCACGACACGGTCACCGTGTCACCCGGCAGGTAGGCCGAGCGGTCCGTCCAGGCGTTCAGGGCGTACGTCTCGATGCTGAAGGGGCGCACCCGCGTCTGGCCCGAGGTCGTGTCCGTGGCCGTGACCGAGTACGTGAAGCCGTCGGGCCAGGTGGACGGCACGGTCCAGGCCACGACCCGCTGTCCCGAGGTCGGGATGACCAGCCCCGTGATGCTCGCCGAGGGGGTGCCCGATGCGTCCTGGATCTGGAGGTCGATCGAGTCGCCCGGCGTCGCCGTGAGGGTGATCTGGATCGCCTCCCCCGGCACGTACATGCTCGTTCCCGTGTACTTGCCTGGGGCCAGCGCCGCGCCGGTCCCGGTGAAGTTGCCGCGTGCCGTCGGGATTGCGGTCAAGCCCACCGTGGCCACCATGGCAATCGCCAGCGCCACCACCAGGAGACGCGCGTGGCTCCGGCTCCGGAGTCCGTGTAGTTCCATCTGAACCCATCCCTTGTTGGGCCGCGGGGTGGAGGCCCCGCGGACGGCTCGCGATGGTGTCTGACATACTTAATATTTTTGTCCGGTCGATGTCCGACGAAGCCCCGCCATCGGGCCGCAGGACTAGCCGCCGCGGGCCGTCGCGCGGGGGTCCGCGCGCAGGCGGGTGAACAACCCCTCGGCGCGCGTCCGCCAGGACGTCGCCTCGTCCCGGCGGCCCTGGGCCTCGTACACCTGCGCGATCTCCCGGCAGCGGGTCGCCAGGCTGTACGGATTGTCCAGGCGCGAGATCAGGTCGACGGACGCGAGGAGCTCGCGCTCGGCTCGGGGCCACTCGCCCCTCCGCGCCGCGACGAGACCCAGGTTGGCCCTCGCCGTGGACACGGCCATGGGGTCGCGGATCGTGGACGCGAGGTCCAGGGCCCGCTCCGCGCACACGGACGCGGTCTCCGTCTGGTCCAGCCGCAGGAAGTTGTCCGCCGCGTTGGCCAGGGCGTACGCGGCGAAGCGGACCTCCCCGGCGCCCAGGGCGAGCTCCGCGGAGCGTTCGAAGGCCCGCGCGGCGTCCTGGGGCCTCCCCTCGCCGCTGAGGACGATGGCCAGGTTGTTCTCGATGGCGGCCTCCTCGCGACTCCCCTTCCGGGCGATCCGGAGGGCCTCCTCGAGTTCCGCCTTGGCTCCGTCCAAGTCGCCCTTCGCGATCAGGGTCGCGCCCAGGTCCGTCATGGCGCGGATTCGCTCCCGGGACGTGTCCTCGAGGAGGAGCGTGGCTCGGGACAGGTAGTCCGCGGCGACCCCGAGGTTCCCCAGGCGGCGCTCCACGCCGCCGAGCGCCCGGAGCGCCTCACCCTCGAGCCCCGGGGTGCCCAGGGCGGCCGCCTCCCGGACCGCGGCGGCGAGGATCCGCTGGGCCGCCGCGTACTCGCCCTGCCGGGTCTCGATGCGGCCCAGGTGGATCCGGGCCCGGAGCCGCTCCTCCTGCGAGCCCCGTCGGACCAGGCCCTCGAGGAGGCCTCGGGCCTCCTCGAACTTGCCGAGGAACACCAAGGTCTCCGCGAAGAGACGGACGGGCCGCTTGCCTGGCGGCAGCCTCTCCAGGCACGCCTCCAGCTCCCCGGCGCGAGCGCCTTCCGCGTACGCCTCGCCCCGCTCCTCCAGCAGGGCCACCGCCGCGTCGAAGTCCCGGGCCTCGATCCGGTGGTAGGCCGCCTCGAGCCCGTCCCCGCGCTCCTCCCAGTACAGAGCCGCGCGCCCGTGTGCGCGACGGCGGTCTGCCTCGGGCATCCGGGCCAGGAAGAACTCCCGCACGAGATCGTGGAGCAGGTAGCCCTCGTCCCGATGCTGGAGGACCGCGCGCTTCAGCAGCCGCCGCAGCTGGGCGCCCGTGGTCCCAAGGGCCTCGGGCGACTTGGCGGGGCGGGGGCAGGAGGCGC